>CAZBFW010000759.1:0-1339 GCA_964491135.1 uncultured Phycisphaeraceae bacterium
GAGGCTGAAGCCTACGGGCATGGCACCCGACGCCCGGCGCATTTTCAGAGCAGCACCAGCGTTATCCATGCCGTCACGCCACACGGTCAGAAACTCCATGTCATGCCCACCAGGAAGTACGTTCGCGTTGTCTGGTCGCTGAACGCGTGGCCGGGAAAGAACAATCCGTAGCGCGTCGTCCACATCAGGTCCGGCGTGATCTCCCAGTTCGCGAAGTAGTCCATCTCCCAGCCGAGGTATCCGCTCCCCTCATCGGCGGTCGGGTCCGAGACCGCCCCGTCCCGTCGGTTCTTGTGGTACAGGAACCAGTTCGTGCCGAGTTCCAGCCGGTACAGCAGCGGCTTTTCCTTCACCGGGCAGAACGAAGCCCCCGCCCGCCAGATATGAACGTTGCCCAATTGCGGTGCGAAGGAGAGCCCCGTGTCGCGGAAGCCGAAACCGTTGAACCCCCGATCCACCGGATTGCGCAGCCGGTTGCCGCTGGCCGAGTCCGTGGGGCTGCCCACTCGATCCGGATCGCCGGAGGCGAACATGTATTCCAGCGAGGCCCGCGGATCCATCGGGGCGTCAAACAGGTACTCCAACTGGGCGTCAAACGCCCAGGCCTTCACCACGGTATCCGTCCGGACGCGCCGGCCGTTGTGGCCGCGTCCACTCTCGTACACCCACTCGGTGGAATACCACAGGTTGCGGACCAGCTCGCCCTGTGAGCCGAGGCCGACGTAGAACGAGTCGTAGTCGAACTCGCGTCCCAGGGCCCAGAACGTGTCGTCGTTTTGATCGCGCTGCCACAGCACGTAGGCGAACGGCTCGTGCTGCTTGATGCCCAGGTATCGCACTTGTGCCGCGAAGAATGTGCGGTCCGACTCGGTGATCGGCCGGGACCGGTCGAAGTCGGGCGTGCTCTTGACGCTCTGGCCGGCCAGCCCGGTGATTTCGAAGTCATGAAGGTTGGCGACGGCTCGCACGTGGTCCATCTGCGTCCAGAGCGCGTAGCCGGTGCCCAGCTTGACGAGGTCCCGCCCGACCTTCAGCCGGAAATTGGAGTTGATGGTCTGATCGCGGTAGGCCTTCAGGGCCCGGGCCAGGTTGAACTCGTAGTACCCGCGCTCGAGGTTCATGCCTTCCCAGTCATTGTCGTTTCCGCCGTAGGAATCGCCCGAGTTGAAGTCGAGATAGCTCAGCAGGCCGCGCACGTAGAACTCGTGCGCCCCTTCGTCCAGCGTCAATCGCGACCACACGCGCAGGTCGTTTCGCCGATACGTGCGCGAGCTGTCGATCCCGTCATCCCAGAGGAACAGATGGAAGCTGTACCAATCGCCGTATTCGAAACCCACCC
>CAZBFW010000759.1:1349-2505 GCA_964491135.1 uncultured Phycisphaeraceae bacterium
AGCGGGGCCTCTTGCTCGGCCCGCTCCCAGATCTCCCGCGTCACCTGTTCCTGTTGCTGGACGAATCCGCCGGGCTCCCGGCCGCGCGGAGTCTGCCCCCACGCGACGGTTGCCGCCACCGCCATGCCGAACGCCCACGCACTCGCTACTCGAGTCGTCTGAAGTGAACCAACCATGTTTGACCGCACCTGGCCCTCAGGCCTGACGGCCACATGGTGGACTTGACCGCGCGAACAATCAAGACGTTACCGGCTCGTCCGAAAAAATTGGCCCCGTGCTCCTCGGGGAAGGAACACGGGGCTGTTGAAAGGGGACACGACAGCTTCCATGATCTTTATAGAATCATTCGGCCCCGGAATCAAGTGTTTTTTCATGGTTTCTTCTAGCCAAATGCCCAAATTCCTTTTGCGAATGCCCCCGCACGCCCCCGGCAGCCTGTGATATCTCGGATGTTGGGATATCGGGACACATGATCGTGGGGGTCCGATCACTTTTTGGCCCTCCAGTTACCGGAGCCGACCGCTTCGAAAGATGGCCCAGATCAGCACCAGCCCGAGGGCCGCCGCGATGAGATAGCCCACCACGCCCAGCAACCGTAGCGGAATGCCGTAGGGCAGCTCACCGGTGGTACTGACGACCACGGAACTGCCCACGATGATTGCGGCGATCAGGATGGACATGGCCAGCCGGTTGCTGGAGTGGTCCAGTTCGGTCGTCAGGCGCTCCAGGTTCTCGTGGCGGACCTTCATCTCCCACGTGCCGCGGGAGAATTGCCTCAGTATGGCTTTAATCTGTCCCGGAGCCGAACGCAGGACGCCCAGAACCTGCCATAGGGCCAGGCCGGCGCCTTTGGCGAGCTTCGCGGGGTTCAGCCGGTCGGCCACCATTCGCCGCATACGGGGCTTGAGCAGCGCGATGAGGTTGAGTTCCGGGTCCAGGCGCATGGCCACTCCGCTGACGGTGGCCAGCGCCTTGACCAGCATCATGACGTTCGTCGGGATGGACACGTCGTTGGCCCGGATGATGTCGGTCGCCTCGCTGAAGACTACCGAGAGATCCAGCCGCTTGAGCGGCAGGCCGTAGTACTTGTCGAGCAGGAGGCGAATGAGATCGGAAGAGCGTCGTGTAGGGAAAGAGTGTAGGATAGGGTGTGGGT
>CAZBFW010000760.1:0-2499 GCA_964491135.1 uncultured Phycisphaeraceae bacterium
TGACCACGCTGGATTCCGGCACGCGGCTGCTGCGGTACAACGTGGAGACCATCGGAAGACTGGTCCGGCTGCCCCTGCTGTGCAACCGCTACGTGGCCGCGGTGATCGCCGTGATCGCGATCGGTGCAATTGCCCTGCTTCGCATCAACGGCCAGCCGGCCGGCCTCGCGCTATGGCAGCTTTTCGGGACCACGAACCAGTTGCTGGCGGCCATCGGGCTGCTGGTGGTAAGCGTGATGCTGTTCATCATGCGAAAGCCGATCGTGTACACGCTGGTCCCGATGATCCTGATGCTGGTGATGGTGAGCTGGGCGATGGTCTTCAAGCTGCGCGAGTACTACAGCAGATGGCACGCGTCCGGCGACGCCGGGTACCGGGCCCTGTTCCTGGTCGGTTCGGTCATCGGCGTGCTGACGGTCTGGCTGGTGATCGAGGCGGTGATCGTGTTAGCGAGCCAATGGCGGAATCGTCGCCTGCCCGCGGTCGCAGCACAAACCACAGCGGTATCCGAAGGAAAATGACCCGCCGCCCCCAGGCACGAAGCGGCGCCATCGCTCAGTATTCCGGCGGAAGCTCGTTGAGCTGAGCCAGCGTGAACACGGGACCGTCCTTGCAGACGAACACCTTGCCGACGTTGCACCGGCCGCACTTGCCCACGCCGCACTTCATCCGATTCTCAAGCGTCGTGTAGATCTGTTCCGGGGCAAAGCCCAGCTTCGCCAGCACCGGCAAGGTCAGCTTGATCATGATGGGTGGGCCGCACAGCACGGCGATCGTATCGGCGGGCCGCGGTTTCACTTCCTCCACGATGGCCGGGACGAAACCCACCTTGCCCGTCCAGTCCGGCGTCTGCCCGCCGGGATCGACGGTGACCCACAGGTTGACGTCGGGGCGCTTCTCCCAGTCTGCCAGTTCGTGCTTGTAGACCAGGTCGGCCACCGTACGTGCGCCGTAGATGATACTGACGTCCTGATACCGATCCCGCAGGTCGAGCACGTTCCAGATCACGCAGCGCACGGGCGGCAGCGCGATGCCGCCGGCGATGAACAGGATGTTCCTGCGTTCCCACTGGTCCACGGGAAACGTGTTTCCGTACGGCCCGCGGAACCCGATGATGTCGCCCTCCTGCCGGTCCGCCAGGGCGCTGGTCACGCGGCCGGCCTGGCGGAATGTGCATTCGATGTAGCCCTTGCGCGTGGGCGAGCTGGCGATGCAGAACGTGCTTTCGCCCTCGCCGTACACGGAGTACTCGCCGAACTGCCCGGCCCGGAACGTGAACCGGGCGGCCACTTCCGGGTCCACGAACTGGAGCTGAAACGTGCGGACGGCCGGCGCCTCGTCGGTGGCCTTGACGATTCGCATTTTGTGGGGCGTGTACAGATTGCGCCGCTGCGAAGCGGACGGCGTGGTCGCAAAGGTCGTCATACGCTCATCTCCGACAGCATCTGCACGTGCTCGCCGAGATTCATGTCCACCGGGCAGGCCCGCGAGCATCGCCCGCAGCCCACGCAGCCCGTCACACCCAGCCGTTCGGGCTGGTATGAGAACTTGTGCATAACCCGCTGCCGCCACCGCTCGCTCTGCACGCGCCGCGGGTTGTGGCCGGAGGCGTGCAGCGTGAACAGGCGGAAGCCGCAGGAGTCCCAGCAACGAAGGCGCAGGCCCTGGTCCCGCACCCGTTCATCCTGAATGTCAAAGCAGGAGCACGTCGGGCACACAAACGCGCAAGCCCCGCAGCCCAGGCAGCGGAGTGATTGCTCTTTCCAGACCTCGGTGCGGTCAAACAGGGAGGAGAGCCGTTGGGCAACCTCGCCGGCCTCAAATCGAACAGGCACCTTGGCCAGGACCTTCTCCTTGTTCGCCGCCTCACCGTTCGCAGGTGTGAACAGCTTCGGCGCCAGCGTAACGGCCGCTCGCCCCTTGTCGGTCAACACTTCCACCAGCCAGCGCCGATCGTCCAGGGGCGTCAGGAGGATGTCGCTGCCCTTGGTGGAGCCGGGCCCGCCGCCCACCGACGTGCAGAAACAATACTCGTCGCACTGCGTGCAACTCACCGCAATGACGGTGAGATTGGCCATCCTGGATTCGAACCAGGCGTCCGGCGAGTCCCAGGTGAAGACCGCCCGGAGCGTCGCGAAGCTCGCAGCGTCGCAGGGGCGCACGCCGAACAGGACGGTGGGTTCGGCCGTGATCAACGGTTCGTGGACGTGCACGTCATTCGCGTTGATGCGGAACCGCAGTATCCCGTCGTACGGCGGAAACACAACCGCCTTGGCGGGTCCGGGCGTCTGCACGAAGTCCGTAACGACGGAATCCGGCGCGGAGGGCGTGGAAAAAACCACGCGGTCCGCGTCGCGGACCGGGGCCAGCACACGCTGACCGGCCCGGCCCATCGCCTCAAGCCAGGCGCCCAGCGAAGCTCTCTGCAGGATACTCGATTCGCTCATGGCCTCACCGGATGAAGGTTTCCTTGTCGTCGGGCTTGAACGCGGCCAGTGC
>CAZBFW010000761.1:0-2496 GCA_964491135.1 uncultured Phycisphaeraceae bacterium
GGCCGCTTTCCCCGCGGTCTGCAGACTGGCCCCGGTGTGGGGGTTTCCTGCAGCCGCGTGGGTCCGCACGGCCGTCGTGCGGGGCCGGCCATTTCGTAACACGCACTTGTTCCCGGTACTTCGTTTCCGCTACACTTCCGTCATGAGGTGACCGCGGTCCCGCCGGGTGCGGCTCGCCGGGACGCAGCACCATTTCCGTTCATTCTTCTATCACAGGAGCGCGCTCTTCCATGGCTGAAACGCAAGGTGAACGGATCAAGGTTCCCTGCCCCAACTGCGGCGCCAAGCTGGGCCTCCCCGCAAGTGCCGTGGGGCGGCGGGCCAAGTGCCCCAAGTGCGAGCACAGGTTTACGATTGAGGAGCCGGCCCCGACGGCCAGGCCGAAACAGCCGGACCCGCTTGCGCTCGACGAGGATGACGATGCCTCTTCGCTCATGGAGTCGCTTGCGGCCGAGGCGCGAACGGCGGCGGCGGCAGCGCCTCCGACCCCGCCTCGCAATCAGAGTCCGTGTCCGAAATGCGGAAAGATGATGGCGGCGGACGCCCGACTCTGCGTGTCGTGCGGTTATGACGTGAAGGCCGGCCGCAGCGTGAAACCGGCGTCGACAGGCCCCGGGAAGGTGGCGACCCAGGCTCGAGCTGCGGCGCTGTCGGCCGGCGGATTCATGCTGGGCACGGCGTTGAGCGCGGTGGCCGCGTTGATCGGTGCGGGCGTCTGGTGCGCCGTGGCGCTGGCCACGGGGTACGAATTCGTCTGGATCGCCATCGGCCTTGGCGCGCTCGCCGGCATCGGGATGCGCCTGGGATATCGCAAGGAGAACTTCAAGGCCGGGGCGGTGGCCGCCATCCTGGCCGTGGGCGGCATTGCCGTCAGCAAGATTCTGATCGTGGCGTTCGTTCTCTGGCCTGTCGTCAGCCAGGTGGTGGACTTCAAGAGCCCGGCCCGGAACCTGATGCACTCGCTTCTGCTGACCAACATGACGTATGAACTGACAGGCGAGTCCTTCTTTGAGGATGAGTCTGCGGAGGAGGATGAGTCTTCGGAGGAGAATGAGGACATCGCCGGCCTCCAGGAGGCGCGCGCCCAGGCGGCGGAGATCTACGCAAAACTCAGCGACGAACAACTCCGTGATCGGTACGTCCGGTACAATCGTTACAGCGCTGATTTCCCCATTTCCACCGCGGACGAGCGCGAGTTTCAGAAGAACTGGGTTGCCGCGGCCATCGCCGATCGGCGAGGGGATCTGGACGGCCTGCCCTACGACGACTATGAGCGGCAGTCCTTCTACGAAGAGGAAATGGAGCGCTTCGACGCGATGCCCGAGGCCCAGCTCGATGCGGCCATTCACGATCACCTTGCCTGGGAAGGGGAGGGTCGATGGCAGGACGAGAAGTACGCCACCGCGGCCCTCATCGCCGCTCGCATGCGAGAAGCCGAGGAAGTCAAAGAAGGCTGGACCCTGGCCCAGAAGATCGAGGACGTCCGCTCCTTGTCACCGCAGGAACTGTTTGACAAGTTGGAATCCGGGCCGGCAGGCCGGCGGTTGCTGCCGGAGGAATGGGACACGATTCATGGGATGGTTCAGGAGGAGGTTCAGGCCCTCGCCGGCACGGAACGGATTTCCCGAGCCAGGAAGATCATCCTCGACCGGGAGCGAAACGAGCAGGAGTTTGCCCTTGCCCTGGAGGGTCTTCCCTCGCTCCAGAGCCTTGTCGTCAGCAAAGGTGTTCCCAGCTTCGCCGAGTTTGCGCTGAGGAACACGGTGGGTCTTCTTGACATCCTCTTCGTGTCCCTTGCTGTGGTCGCCGCATACAAGATCGCTTCCGGCGAGGCGGAGAGAGCCTGACCGCAGACGGGATCGTGCCCGGCCCACGGCTGCCGTTTCACGGTTTCCAGGCATCGTCTTGGTGCGGCCCTGTGTGCTTTGAGCTCGTCGGTTGTACGCGCTTGCTCTGCCGGGGGTCATCGACCGTCTGCAGACCCGCGTGAGACGGTCGAGGATGACATCCTCACGACACGCCGAGCCCTGGAGGAGGTTCCTGCATGTCCGACATGTCCAGAATCATGGTTTCCTGCCCGAGCTGCGGGGCCCAGCTCGGCCTGCCGGCCAGTGCCGTGGGGCGGCGGGCGAAGTGTCCCCAGTGTGAGCGCCGGTTCGTTGTCGAGCCATCGGACGCGGATCCGGGCCTGGGCGAGAATAGCGTGGCTCCCCTGATAGAGGCGGAAGCCGGCGAAGCCCCACCGGTGTCCCCGTCGGTTGAACAAGTCCCGTGCCCGCACTGCGGAGTCCCTGTGCCCTGCAACGCTCCCACCTGCCTCGCCTGCAACAGCGACCTATCCGCCGCACCGCTCGCGCCGGAGACGTTCTCCCCGGTGGAGAAGGCTGCGCTGCCTCCGCGTTCCATGGCCCGTTCGGCAGGCGCGTACTTGCTCGGCACAATCTTGAGCGGTTTGGGCGCCCTGCTGGGGGCTGGTCTCTGGTGCGGTATCGCCAT
>CAZBFW010000762.1:0-2493 GCA_964491135.1 uncultured Phycisphaeraceae bacterium
GGCGGATGCCTTCAAAGATGTGGTGAGTGCCAAGAAGGACGGCGAGCGGATGGTGGATCAGGCTCGTGCAGACGCGAACTCGATTCTGCCCCAGGCGCGGGGGGATGCGGAGCGTCTGCTGCGAGAGGCAGAGGGCTACGGGCTGGCGAAGGTGAGCCGGGCGCAGGGCGACGCGGACCGGTTCGTCAGCCTCCTCACCGAATACCATCGGGCCCCGGACGTGACGCGCGACCGGCTGTGGCTCGAGGCGTTTGATCGCGTTCTTCCCAGGGTGCGGCTTTACGTGCTGGACGATCCGGGCGACGGCGCGCCTTCGCGTATCCGCATTGTGGGACGGCCTGCGTCGTGAACGCCTCAGCGATACGCGATGGCATCCACCATGGGATTCGCCAGCCGTTCGTAGTCGTCACGCCGCAGCTTGACCGAGCGCGTGTGGCTGCCCGCCTGGAACACCAGGTACTCCTCGTCGTGGAGCGACTCATCCATCAGCGTTCGCAGGCCGAACATCGGCCCGATGGGCGGCTCGGCCCCGAGTTCGCAGTCAGGACATAGATTCGACAGCTCGGCCTCGGTCGCCAGGCGCAGGTGCTCATCGCGGAGGACCTGCCCCACCCTCGTCACGTTCAGATGCGAACTGGCGGGCAACACGCACAGCGTGAATCCGCTGTCGCCCCGAACGAGCACGGGTTTGGCGACACAATGCCCGGATATGTGGTCTGCTGCCGCGAGGGCCTGGGAGGTGTACACGGGCGGGTGGCTCATCGGCTGGTACGCAACCCGGTTCTGGGTGAGGAACTCTTCCAGCTTCACTTTACACCTTCCTTTCGCGAAGTGCCCGACTACGAGGTGGGTCTGAACGGATGCGAATGAGAGCGACTCTGCGGGCCCGAAGCGCCGACACGCGCATCCGCCTCCTGCGTAAACATACACCGCAGATGCCCCGGAGGCCAATCCGCACCCGTGGGGAATGCACGCCTCCTTGGCGCTTGCCCCGGCCAGTCCGATGGCGTCTACTCGTAAGAAGGAGGGGGAGCGGTTCGCCACCGCGGCGGGAGCGGGCAAGGGAGGGATCGATACGATGGAAGACAGACGACTGGGTGATTATGCCGACTTCGCCCGGGATCTGGCGGACGAAGCCGGCAGGATCGCGCGTAACGCGTTTGGGACGGTCCGGGCTCGCCGCAAGCCAGACGGAAGTGAGCTGACGGACGCGGACGTGGCGATTCAGGAGATGATGGTTGGGGCGATCCGGAGGGCCTATCCGGGGCACCTGATTCTCGGGGAGGAATCCGGCGTGATTGGCGGATCGGCCGAGGAGGCCGCCGCCGCCGAGTACTGCTGGGTGACCGATCCGCTGGACGGCACGCGCAATTTCGCGTTTGGGGTGCCGGTGTTTGCCACGGCGATCGCAGTACTGCACCGGGGCCGGCCGGTGGTGGGGGTCGTGAAGGCGCTGCCCAGCGGAGACAGCTTTGTGGCACTCCGGGGCGGAGGGGTGACACACAACGGGCGGGAGGTGTCGGTGAGTCGCGAGGCGGTCGGCGAGCGAAGCCTGGTGGCGGTTCAGTCGACGATTCACGGCCCGGACGGTCGGATCGTCATCGGGCTGGCGGGCACCGCAGCCCTGCGAAACCTGGGCTCCACCGCGCTGCACATGGCGCTGGTGGCTTCCGGCGCCTTTGCCGCGGCCGTGGCGTGGGAATGCCGTCTCTGGGACGTGGCGGCCGGCTGGCTGCTGATTGACGAGGGGGGCGGCGTCTGCACGGACTGGAACGGGCGTCCGCTCGTTCCGTTTGCCGGGGCGGCCTATGCGGGATGCGAGGTTCCGTTCGTCGCGGCGGCGCCGCAGTCCCACGATCAGTTTCTATCGAGTATCCAAAAGGCTCGCGGCTGCCCGCCGAGCGGGCAGGCATGAGGCCGCGGGCTTCTGTCACGCCCCATTTCGGCTGCCGATCGTGTCATTTCGAGGCCTGTTCCCCCAGACGCAGATCGGCGGGATCCTTGATGACCTGACGAACCGCGTCCTTGATGAAGGTCATTTTGGTGTTGGTGGATTCGTCCACCTTCAGGACGATTTCGTTGTCCTTGATGGCCACGATGGTGCCGATGATGCCGCCGTGCGTGAGGACACGGTCGTTCTTGCTCAGCGCGTTGAGCATGTCCTCGCGGCGCTTCTGCTCGTTTTTGCGCATGCTGCGCGAACTGACGAACATGAAGACTATGGCGAAGACGATCAGGCCCGGAAGGAGCAGGCTTCCCCATGGGTCGCGTGCGGTGCCGGAGGGCGCCTTTTGCTGGGCCAGCAGACAGAGATTACACCAGTTCATTCCATCACCTCCCGACGGGACGTGTTGCCCTCATCAGAAATCACGGGGAACTCGGCGGACATTGTGTCCAACCCGCCCGTGGGAATCAATGCCCGAATCCGTTCCATGAACCTCTGAGATCGGAAGAGCGTCGTGTAGGGAAAGAGTGTAGGATAGGGGGTGGGTG
>CAZBFW010000763.1:0-2492 GCA_964491135.1 uncultured Phycisphaeraceae bacterium
AGCGGCACGAAAGGACAACGCATGAATCGGGACGAGTTGGGCAAGGCGATCAAGGCGGCGGCGTACCTGGAAGGAGACTTCACCCTTCGTTCCGGACGCAAGTCAAAGTACTACCTCGACAAGTACCGCTTTGAGACCCAGCCGCGCATTCTGGAAGCGGTCGGGAGGGCGCTGGCCGAACATGTCGGGCCGGACACCACGCGGATCGCCGGCGCGGAGCTGGGCGGCGTGCCGCTCGCGGCGGCGACGTCGATGGCCTGCGGCCTGCCGTTCCTGATCGTGCGGAACCAGAAGAAGGACTACGGCACCGGCAAACTCTTTGAGGGCGTGCTGGAAAAGGGCGAGCGCGTGCTGCTGGTGGAAGACATCGCCACCACCGGCGGCCAGGTGCTGGAAGCGGCCAAGGACCTGACGGAATTCGGGGCGATCGTGGAGAGAATCGTGGCCGTCATCGACCGCGAGGAGGGGGCGCGGCAGAACATCGAAGGCGCCGGCTTCGCGTTCGCCTCGCTGTACACCTCGTCGGACCTGGGCATCGGGAAGTAATTACGGTTTGAGCTCCCCCAAACGGAATTTCTGGCAGCCGTCCGGCTGTGCCGATAGAGTCACGTTATGCGAAACACCGCCCGATTGCTGATCGCCTGCCCGGACGGACGCGGGATCGTGGCCGCGGTGGCCGGCTTTGTTGCCGAGCACGGCGGCAACCTGCTCGATGCCGACCAGCACACGGACAAGGACCACGGCGAGTTCTTCATGCGGGCGGCCATCGAGCGGGAGGGGTTCGGCCTGGACCGCAACACGTTCGCGGCGGCCTGGGAGCCGATGGCCCGCCGGTACAAAATGCAGTGGAGCATTTTCTGGGGCCAACCGCTCAAACGGATGGCCATTCTGGTCAGCCGGCAGACGCACTGCCTGATCGACCTGCTCTGGCGGTGGAAGTCGGGCGAACTGGACGTCGAGCTTCCGTTGATCCTCGGCAACCATCCGGACTGCGCCGACGTCGCCCGCGATGCCCGCGTCCCGTTCGAATACTGCCCGGTCCGGCCCGGCGGCAAGGCGCGGCAGGAGCAGCAGGTGCTCGGCCTGCTGGCCGACGCGAAGGCCGATTTCCTGGTGCTCGCGCGGTACATGCAGATCCTGACGCCGGATTTCGTGCGGACCATGCCGAACCGCATCATCAACATCCATCACAGCTTTCTGCCCGCCTTCGCCGGCGGCTCGCCGTACAAGGCCGCGTACGAGCGCGGCGTGAAGATGATCGGGGCCACCAGCCACTACGTGACGGACGACCTGGACGCCGGCCCCATCATCGCCCAGGACACCGTCCCCACCAGCCACCGCGACACCATCGACGACATGGTCCGCAAGGGTCGGGACCTGGAGCGCCTGGTGCTGGCCCGTGCCGTCCATCTGCACGTGGCGGACAAGATTCTGGTCAGCAACAACAAGACGGTTGTGTTTGACTGACGGGCTCCGCGCAGGCAAGTGCAAGGAGATCGCACGGGGAGCGGGAAACCGTGAACGGCTCTTTCGGAGACGACCTTGATCTTCGCATGCTCGCAACGCGACATCGGGCGCTCACGTATTGCGTCCTCGGCGTCCTGTTTGCACACGCCGTCATTCCCGGGTTCTTCTTCCCGGTCTTCCCTTTCGTTTGCGCGATCCTGACGGTCTTTGTGGTGAAGGTGCTCACCGCCCTGCGGGTCAACCGGCGGACGATCGTGCTTGCGTGCGTCGGGATGTTTGTTCCGCTTGTGAACCTGGTGATTCTGCTCGCGGTCGCGTGGAAGGCTTCCGTTGTGCTCCAGCGGGCGGGGGTTCGAGTCGGCCTGTTCGGCGCCCGGCCGGAGGAAATGGTGCGCTACGCGCACGAGCACCATCGGTGCCTGTACTGCTGGGCCGACATGTCGAGCAGCCGAACGGGGTACTGCCCGGCCTGCGGGCTGCGGGCATAACCGTTCGGGTCGGCAGGCGGTTACCGTCCGGATTGCGCTTCCGCGGGGATCTCGGCGTCGGGAGACAGGGTGGAGGCCGGCGCCGGCTTGCCTGCGTCGCGGCGGGCGCGGGTCGCGGCATGCTCCAGGAGCTCATACAGGGTCTTGTCGGCACCGGCAGTCTGGCTGACGCTGATGTGCAACACTCGGTCATCGTCCGTCTCGATCAGGATGACGGAGTCCTCGAACCAGCTATTCCCTGCAGCCAGCTCGATGGCCCTGATGTCGCTCCACTCGCAGGACTGCACTTTGGGGCCGAGGTACACACTGACCCGGCGCTCCATCAACGCAACTCCGTCTTCCTTCATGGAGAACATGCCGTTGGAAAAGAACCACTGGATGGTCTCGTCCTTGTTCACGACTCCGGCGGACTCAAGCCATTGGCGGTCCGACTCGCTGATCTCCTCCCCGGGCACCGGAACACCTTCCGGAGAACTGACGCCAACCACCCAGACGACCGCGCCGAGTATGATGCCCACAATGCCCAGGACGATCGCG
>CAZBFW010000764.1:0-2476 GCA_964491135.1 uncultured Phycisphaeraceae bacterium
ACACCCTATCCTACACTCTTTCCCTACACGACGCTCTTCCGATCTCAGTGCCGCCACGTACCGTGGCATGAACCTGGCCTTTCGGACGCCCAATTGGGAGTCGGCGCCCGCTTTCGCCGAACGTGAGGGCCTGGGCTGGCTGCGCACGTTCTTCGGCGGACTGCTCACCACCTGCGGACTGACGAACTTCGGGCCGCCTTGTGAAGACGAAGGGGAGCGGTTAGGGCTGCATGGCCGGTACAGTTGCACGCCGGCCCGGCACGTCTGCGACACGTCCGGCTGGCGCGATGACGAGTACGAGCTGTCGGTACGGGGAGTAGTGGAAGACTGCGTGATCTTCGGCCACAAGATGCGAATGGAACGCACCGTCCGGACGTACGTGGGAGCGGGCCATGTCGTCCTCCACGATCGGATCACGAACTTCGGTGCCCTGCCGTCGCCGTTCACCATCCTGTACCACGTGAACGTCGGGTTCCCGCTGCTGGACCCCCAGGCCGAGCTGCTGGTGTCCCGGACCAGCACTGTGCCCAACAACGACGCGGCGCGGCAGGCGGGGTTGGATCGGGTCACGCGCTTCGAGGAGCCGCAACCCGGCTTCGCCGAGCAGGTCTATCTGCATCGAGTGACCGGAGATGCGCAGGGACGAGCCCGGGCCGCGTGCATCAATCGGAGCCTGGGACCCGGCGGGCTGGGCCTGTACGTCAGGTTCCCTGTGGCCGTTCTGCCCGTCGTGACGGAATGGAAGATGATGGGCGCGGGCGATTATGTTCTGGGCATGGAGCCCTGCAACGTGGATCTGATGTCGCGGGCGGAGATGCGCCGGCGCGGCCTGCTGCCCACGCTCGCGCCCGGACAAAGCGTGGACATCGACCTGGAGATCGGCGTGCTCGACGGCACGGATGCGATTGAGACGTTCGCCCGGCAGGTCGGTACGTAGAGGCAACTCTCGTCACAGATGGAATGCGGCGTGAACTCAGTGGAGAGCGCATTCATGCGTACGTGTGCCGTGATCGTCGCGATGTGGTGTCTCATTCCCGCGGCCCCGGCCGCGGAGCAGGTGTACCACACCTTTGCGCTTGAGGCAGAAGCGCCGGTGCGCCAGCAGGGTTCGCAGGGCGACGACCGCAAGGCGGGGGCCTCCGGCGGCGCGGTACTGGGGCTGGAGTTCGGCGGTGATCCGGGGGACTTTGCGGAGTATACATTCCCCCTGCCCGCAAAGCTCAAAGGCGCCCGGCTTGAGGTCTGGTACGCCCGCGGGCTGACCGGCTGGGGGGAGTTCGACGTGGCGTTGGATGGCAAACCGGTTGGACGAGTCCGCTATACCGGGACGGGCGGCTGGGGTGATCGGAAGGAGGACTTCGCGGCCGTGGCCTTGGAACTGCCGCTGTTGGAATCCGCCGCGCACACCCTGCGACTGACGGTGGCCGCCCCGGACGTGCCAAGGGACATCCAGCCCATTGCGGTGCCCCCGGCACCCGTCTGCGATCGCGTGGGCGGCCGGCCGGACAAGAACAGCGTCGGACACGGCAGGAACGTGGCCGTCTACACCGGGGCGCCGTCACAGTTTTTCTACGCCACGTATCATCTGGGCAACGTCTTCGACGCAGCGGACGGAGCGACCATTGTCTGGTATCCCGATCACGTGCAAGTGAGCCCGGATCGCAATCCGGCCAGCGCGTTCAACGTCAATCTGGACCGTATCATCATCACGGACAAGCCGGCAGACACGCCGGTGGTGGCGCCTGCCCCTGGCGCCCGCCCGGAGGGCCTGATCGAACGTCGCCAGGTGTGCGTCACGCAGGACGATGTCATCGTCGCACGCATTTTCTGGACGAACGCAACCGATGCGGCGATCCAACACACGTTTCACCTGTCCGGCGACTGCCGCGATTCTCGCGACTGGCGCGGCAAGCCGGGCGACGTCAGTCTCAAGGCCGCGGCCACGGCCGGCCTCACCGTGAGCATGGTGGACGGCAATGTGTACCCCGGGCTTCTTCTGCACGGACTGGCTATGGCCATTGGCGCATCCGCCGAGCCCGACGGTGCTCCTGTGGTGGAGCCCGGCAGGTACCGTATGGGCATCCCCGTCGCCGTGCCGCCGAAGGGCGAGGCCTCGCTGACGGTCGCGTGCGCGATCCATCCGGACCTCAAGCAGGCGCGGGCGAACCTGGAGGCGGCCTTGCGGCAGAACGATCCGATTGGGGCGAATCGGCGTCATTGGGAGTCGTTCTTCGAGGAGGCGGTACCGAGGTTCCGCTGCTCCGACGCCGGGCTGGACGAGCTGTATGCGTTTCGCTGGTTTCTGCTGAAGTTCTCGACCGCCGGCGGCGACCTGGGCTATTTCAAGTATCCCGTGGTGCTGGAAGGGCGCCAGGCGTACCAGACGTATTGCTGCTACAGCGCGCCGTTCATGGCGTTCGACATGAATTGGGCCGTGGACCCGATGGTGGGCTTCGGGCACATCGCAAGCATGGGA
>CAZBFW010000765.1:0-2471 GCA_964491135.1 uncultured Phycisphaeraceae bacterium
CCTTCCCGCTCCAGGTTGAGCCGGAGCAGTTCGGCCAGATCGGCCTCGTCCTCGACAATCAGGATGGTCTTGTCCGGTATCCGTCTTGTCGTTTCGGCCATGGTTCGCGCATTCCGTGCGGTCACACCCGAGGAAGGATCGCGGCAAGGCCGCGCAGAGACAGCGAGCACGCACAGAGTATAGCAGGCGCGGAATCGCTCCGCAGCGCGCCCGGAGGGGGGCTTAACGAAAACTTAACGGAACAGGCCTGGAACCGCGGATGCTCCGGATCCGGTGCCGCGGTTGGTCTCGGCGTGTGAAAGCGAGTATGCTGACTCGTCTGAACAGGAGTTCTTGGGTATGGCCCGGGTGAAGGTCCTCGTACTGCGGACGGCCGGAATCAACTGTGACCAGGAGACGGTCTTCGCCTGGCAGCAGGCGGGGGCGCAGGCCGAGCTCATGCACGTGGATCGGCTCATCGAATCGCCCGCCCGGCTGAAGGAGGTTCAGGTTCTGACCATTCCCGGCGGGTTCAGCTACGGAGATGACGTGTCCGCCGGCCGCATCCTGGGCAACCAGCTTTGCCTGCACCTGCTTGAGCCGCTCCGGGCCTTCCTGGACGCCGGCAAGCTGATGCTGGGCATCTGCAACGGGTTTCAGGTTCTGGTCAAGGCGGGGCTGCTGCCCGGGCCGCCCGGCGGTGAGCCCACGGTGACGCTGGCCTTCAACGACTCGTCACGCTTCGAGGCGCGATGGGTACACCTGCAGGTCTGCACGGACCGCTGCGCCTTCCTGCCGGCCGGTGCGACCCTGCGATTGCCCGTCGCCCACGCCGAAGGCAAGGTGGTCGTGTCCGACGATGACGCACTGCTTGGCCTCCACCGCCGCGGGCAGGTGGCCCTGCGTTACGTAGACGCCAACGGCGGCCCCGCGGACTACCCGGCCAACCCCAACGGCAGCGTGGACGGCATCGCCGGCCTGACCGACGCCACGGGCCAGATCCTCGGCCTCATGCCCCACCCGGAACGCTTCGTTACCCCCACCCATGACCCGCTGTGGACCCGCTCCGGACCCGCCGAACCCCACGGGCTGATCCTCTTCCGCTCCGCAGTCGCCCGCTTCCGCTAGTCGCGGCGAGCGCATCGGAAGACCTGCTCACGGCGAGCATCTCTTGCCGACGGGCGGCAGGTCTTGCGCGTTCCCCGGATCGCCGGATCCCATCGCGGCGCCGGGCCGGCCCGATTCTCAATTGTCTCTAACTCACTTGTCTGAAGCTGGTTAGCGAAAGGCCCGCAGCCCACCCCACGCCGATCCGCCCGCGTCTGGCACGGGCGTTGTCATAGAGCGGGCGGGTCAGTGGCTCCGCGCTCGCCGGCGGTGCCACCCCCGGAAAGGACTCGTGATGAACAACGATCGTCTCAAGCGGCTTGACGGGAACAAACCCGCCGACGTTGGCGATCTGGGCCAGGCCATCATCGACCTGGCCGTGGAGTTGGTGGACGCCATCGGCCAGGATCCCGAGTCGGTGGCCGTCGCTCTTCTTCTGATGGGCGGTTCCACCCTGCCCCGGACTCGGTTTGACGCGAGCGTGAACTGATGGACTACGGGATGTGGCTGTCCGCAGCCGGCATGCAGGTGAACGAGTATCGCCAGGCGTTGGTCGCCAACAACATGGCGAACGTCAACACCGCCGGTTTCAAGCATGACCTGGCCGTGATCCACGAGCGACAGGTGGAGAGCCGGACCAACCCGGAAGGCTTCCTCTATCGCAACCCGCTGCTGGACGCCATGACCGGCGGGCCGTGGGTGCGTCCGACGTATCACGCCTTCGTGCAGGGGCCACTGGAAAAAGGCGGCTCACTGGACGTGGCCATAGAAGGGGACGGCTTCTTCACGGTCCACGACGGCAACGAGTTGCGTTACACGCGCGACGGGCGAATGGCCCTGAATGAGAATGGTGAACTGGTCAGCGTAACCGGTGAAGGCCGCATTCGCTTTCTGGACGATTCGGGCAGCCCCATCACGGTGGACAAGTCCAAGCCGGTGGAAATCAATGCCGACGGCGTCGTGGAGCAGGGCGGCGTGCCGGTAGCGACGCTCGGCGTGGTGGATGTGGACGACACGCAGAAGCTCCGCAAGCTGGGCATGAATCTCTTTCGGGGAGAGGGCGTTCGGACGCAGCCCACCACATCGCGATTGTGCCCGGGGTTCTTCGAGGGCTCCACGGTGAACCCGGTCGACGCGCTGACGGGCATGATCGAGGTTTCGCGAGCCTACGAGCTGAACGCCCGCATGATCCAGATGCAGGACACGGTGAACGGCGACGCGGTGAATCGCGTGGGCCGCATTGGATAAGGACAAGAGCTGATGGGAATCATCGCGCTGCACTCGGCCGCGACGGGCATGAAGGCCCTGGACACGAAGCTGGACGTGACGGCCAACAACCTGGCCAACGTGAACACGGTCGGCTTCAAGGCTTCGCGGGTCAACTT
>CAZBFW010000766.1:0-2462 GCA_964491135.1 uncultured Phycisphaeraceae bacterium
ACACCCTATCCTACACTCTTTCCCTACACGACGCTCTTCCGATCTCCGAAGAAGCTCATCATCGCCACGGCGGTGAACAAGGAGGCGGCCTTCGAGTTCATCGACAAAAACGTGCAGGCGGGGGGCGGCACCGATCCGATTCCGGCTGTGCGGCAGGCGTTCTCGGTCAAGCCGGACCTGGTGTACTTCCTGTCCGATGGGGAAATCCCCATGGGCGATGCCCTCCTGCGGCTGATCAACGAAGAGTTGAATCGCGATCAGGCCGCCCGCGTTTTCACGATCGCCTTCGTCAACCCGGCGGGAGCCGAGCTTCTGGAGAAGATCGCTCGCGCAAACCGCGGAGAGTTCCGGTATGTATCCGAGCACGACCTGTTCAAGTAAAGCGTGTGCGGCGGCCGCCGGTTGGCTGCTGGCCGCGTGGCTTGCGGCCGTGCCTGCCCGGGCCGACCAGGTCCTGGCCGGTCCGGATAACTACCCGCGCGGTCGTGTCAGCGGCTTTGCCGGCGGGGTATTGCGGTTTCTGACGCCGGACGGCGTGACGCACAGCATTCCGATCTCGCGGATCGACCAGATGGTGCTCGACAACTTCGCCTGGGCGAAGGACTTCAACGCGGCGGAAGCGTACCTGGCTCGCAAGGAGCCCGGTTCGGCGGCCGTGCGGTACGAGCGGGCCCTGCGGGTGGCGGGAGACTTCTGGCCGGACCTGATCCGGCTGCGATTGCTCCAGGCCCGCGACCGGGCGGGTCACTTCAACGAGGCGGTGGTGCAGTTTCTGCACGTGGCGGAAACCATGCCCGACGCCGCCCTCGGCCTGGTTCCGACGTGCATCCCGGACACCCCCGGCGACCGGACGCGGCGTGCTCTGGAGCGGTTGGACGAGGTCCTCCGCCGCCAGGGCGGAAAGCCGGCGGAAGCGCCTCTTCAGATTCTCCAGTTCGCGATTCTCGAAAAATCGGAGCCGGACAAGGCGGTGGAGCTGGCCGGGGCTGTCATGCGGCTTTCCGCGTCCCAGAGTGAATTCGGCGGCAGGGACGCGCTGCGGTCGGTCCAGGTCCGTGCCCTGCAGCTGCTGCAGGAGCGCGGTCGAAACGCGGATGTCGTGGAGGGCGTTGACCGGTTGCTGGCCGACGCGCCGGAGGCCGTTCTGCCGGACTATCTCCTGTTGAAGGGGCGCGCGTTGTATACGTCCGCCCTGGAATCCGGATCGGCGGAGGAGTTCAAGCAGGCGGGCCTGGCGTTCATGCGGGTGGCGATCCATTACCCCAGCGACGCGCGGGCGGGCGAGGCTCTGTTGTGGGCCGCCCGTGTGCATGAGAGAATTCAACGGCCGGCCCAGGCGGTGCAACTGCTGCGGGAGTGTCTGGCCCGCACGGACGTGAGCCGCGGCACCCGGTCGGACGCCGAAACCCTGTTGCGGCAATTGACGGGATGACGGCCGAGGCGGGTACGCGGAGAGCGGGCTTCGAAATCCCAGGACGGTTAAGAGCAAGGATCAGGCAGCCATGCAAGGAAAGGCACTTTTGTGAGACACGCAGCTTTTTGGGCGGCGACGGTCGGGTTGGCGGCGATCTTCTGTGCAGCCACGGCGTGGGGGCAGACGACGGAGGGGGCGTCCTCCGCAGAGCCGGTCGGAACGGCCGGCAGGCTCTTTGACCATTTCGTGGTCAAGGGCGGCTGGATCACCTGGTTCATGCTGATCCCGCTGTCGGTCGCCACCCTGGCGCTCGGCATCGAATACGGCGTGTCCATCCGGCGGGCCACGCTCATCCCGCCGAACACGGTCGGCTCGCTGCGGGAACATCTCACGTCCAAGCGATACGTGGACGCGGTGAAGCTGGCTGCAGAGGACTCGAGCATGCTGGGCCACGTGGTGCATGCGGCGATGAAAGAAGCCGCGTACGGGTTCGTGGCGATGGAACGAACCATCGAAGAGGCCATGGACGAGCAGACCGCCCGGCTGTTCCGGAAGATTGAGCACCTGAACATCATCGGGAGTATCAGCCCGATGATCGGGTTGTTCGGCACGGTGTACGGTCTGATCCGCGTGTTTGCCACGATCGGCACCTCGGGCGGCATCCCGGAGCCGGCCCGCATGGCGGATGACATCGCGGTCGCCCTGGTGACCACGTTCTGGGGACTGCTGATTGCCATTCCCGCCCTGAGCATGTTTGCCCTGTTCCGCAACCGCATCGAACTGCTTTCGGCGGAGTGCGCGAGGATCTGCGAGGGGCTGCTGGCCTCCCTGCGTCCCGGTCACGTGGAGCCCGCGGCGCCGGCGGTCCGGCCGGCTGCCGGTTGAGGAAGGACTGCCGTGTCTGCCCGCCGTTTCAACGTCCGCACACGCCGTCCCATCGGCTTCAACATGACGCCGATGATCGACATGGTGTTCCTGTTGATCATCTTCTTTCTGGTGGTCGAGATCGGAAGAGCACACGTCTGAACTCCAGTCACCGCTCATTATC
>CAZBFW010000767.1:0-2459 GCA_964491135.1 uncultured Phycisphaeraceae bacterium
GCCCGATGACCCGGACGGGCTCAACGTGCTCCTCCAGACCTACGCGGCGACGGTTCGTCAGATCGCGGAAGAAGAAGGCGTGGTGCTGGTGGACGTGTACGAGGCGTTCAGTGCTTACGATCGGGTCGCCGGGCAATCGGTCGACGACCTTCTCCTGGACGGCATCCACCCGAACGAGGCGGGCCACCGGCTTGTCGCAGATGAACTGCTTGCCGCGATCGGCAAAATGGAGGCGAAGCAAAACCCTTGACAAGGTATTCATTGCGACTGTGACTGTCCGATCCCATTGACCGAGGTTTTAGCATGTGTAGCGTAACGACCTGGTTCCTGCTGGGGGTGTTGATCCCGGTTTCTTCCGTATCGGGCATTTGCCTGGACGAAGGACCCGCCGGCGATGACGAGTGGGGGTTTCGTCCCGCGGAAGGCGCGAGCCTGGGAATCAGTCCTCCCTCTTTTTGTTGGCGACCCCAGGAAGAAATTGTGGCATGGGAGCTGGAGTGCGCCCCGAGCCAATCCCCGGACGCGCCCATCCACAGTGTCTCCGGTCTGAAAATGTCCGTCCATTGCCCCTGGCAGGTCTTTCCCTCGGGGGCGTACACGTGGCGCTATCGAGGGGTGGACGGGCAGGGCGACCATACCAACTGGAGTCGGCGTCGGACGTTCACGATCCGTGAGGGAGCCGTGCCGATGCCCATGCCCCGGCGGGAGGAGCTGCTCGCTCGAATTCCTAAGACTCACCCGCGCTTGTTCATCCGCCCGGAGGATGTGCCTCGACTGCGCGAACTCGCTCAGGGAGCCATGAAGGAGCCGTACGCGCGGCTGATCGAGCGGTGCGATCAACTGCTGGCGAACCCCCCCGTGACATCCGAGCCGCGCAAGTTCCCGGAGGGAATGCAGCGCGGAGGATACGAATGGACCCTCCAGTGGTGGGGCAATCGCCTGCAGACGGTCAACGCCCTGGACGGTGCCGCCACGCTCGGCTTCGCGCGGCTTCTGGGCGGAAAGGACGAATACGGAGCACTGGCCAAACAGATCCTGCTGGCGTGCGCGACCTGGGATCCCCAAGGCGCCACCGGCTACCGCTACAACGACGAGTGCGGCATGCCGTACCTCTATCTCTTCTCCCGAGCGTACACGTTCGTGTACGACCTGCTCACGGAAGAGGAGCGAGACCGTTGCCGGCGCGTCATCCAGTTTCGTGGCCGCGAGATGTACGAGCATCTCTATCCCCGCCACTTCTGGCGGCCCTACGTCAGTCACAACGCCCGAGCGTGGCATTTTCTGGGCGAGGCGGGAATCGCGTTTCTGGGCGAAGTGGAAGGCGCTGACGAGTGGGTCTGGGCGGCCGCCAATGTCTTCTACAACGTCTACCCGAACTGGTCCGACGAGGAGGGGGGGTGGCACGAGGGATTCAGTTACTGGCACAGTTACGTGGGTCGATTCACCTGGTGGGCCGACGTGATGCGTTCCGCGATGGGCATCAACGCATACGACAGACCCTTCCTGTCGCAGGCGACCGGATATTACGCGATGTACCTGATGCCGCCGGGCCGGGTCGGCAGCGAGTTCGGCGACGGGGCCAATCGCGTCAAGGAAACCAACATCGTTCCACTGTTCGGGGAAGACGCCCTGCGCGACGAGGCGGCGAACGCCCTGCTGCTCATGAGCGAGCTTGCGGCGCGGAGTGGAAACGGGCACTGGCAGTGGTACGTCGAGCAGTTGGGAGGGCCGGCGGCCGCCCCGGGTTACATCGGATTCGCCCGCGGCGTTCGGCCGGAAATCAAGCCCAAGGCGCCCGACGATCTGCCCACGTCGCGACTGTTCCGGGGCACGGGAATCGCCTGTCTGAACTCCACCCTGCGCAGCGCCGCGGACGACGTGCAGGTCCTCTTCAAGGCAAGCCCGATGGGCACCCAGTCACATGGGATAGACTCGCACAACTCCTTCGCTCTGTGGGCGTACGGGCAGCGCATGCTGATTCGAACGGGCCACTACTACGCGTACGGCGCACCCCACCACGCCGACTGGGTCTGGGCCACGCGCTCGCAGAACAACATCACCGTGGACGGACAGGGGCAGGTCAAGCACTCAGCCTCCTCGAAAGGGAAGATCGTGGCCTTCAAGACCACGCCGTCCATCGACGTCGTCGTCGGTGAAGCCGCGGACGCCTATCGCGTGCCGGAAGGCGAGAAGGAGCGGCACCTGCTCGATCGCTACACGCGGGCCATTCTGTTCGTCAAGCCGGACCTGGTCATCATCTTCGACCGGTTGCAGGCGAAGGAGCCCGCCACATTCGAGTATCGGCTGCATGCGCTCAACAAATTCGAAATCACCGATCCGCAAGCGCTGAGGGTCCGGGCGGAGGACGTGGTGTGTGAGATCGAGATGCTCGCACCGCAGGGACTCAGCATTACCCAGACCGACCAGTACGACCCCAATCCGTGGCCGCAGATCACGGT
>CAZBFW010000768.1:0-2459 GCA_964491135.1 uncultured Phycisphaeraceae bacterium
TATCGGATGTCCTGAGGGCCTGACAGCCCCGTGGATATATCGTGAAGCGTTCGGCAAACGCCCAGTTACAAATCGGCCCGGCTCCGACGGGATATGAGCATCCGGCGCGCCGCACGGCGTTGCGCGTGCCCGGCTGTCGTTTTTCGGACCTGTGTGCTACGCTTGTGGCGACGTTTCGCGAAGGGCTGAGGCATTCCCGTGGAGTCTGTGAAACGACAACCTGATCCAGCCGCGCTGCCGCTGCCGATGACGCGGACGGAGATGAACGCCCGCGGTTGGGACGCGGTGGATGTGGTCTTCGTCACCGGCGACGCCTACGTCGACCACCCGAGCTTCGCCATGGCCATGCTGGGCCGCGTGCTGGAGGCGGAGGGCTTCCGGGTCGCGATTCTCGCCCAGCCGGATTGGCACTCGTGCGAGCCGTGGCGGCAGTTCGGCCGGCCGCGGCTGTTCTTCGCCGTCAGCGCGGGGAACATGGACTCGATGATCAACCACTACACGGCCAATCGCAAGGTCCGCAACGACGACGCGTACTCCCCGGGCGGGCGGATCGGGCTGCGGCCGGACCGGGCGACGCTGCCGTACTGCCACCGGGCGCGGGAGGCTTACAAGGGTGTGCCGATCGTCGCAGGCGGCGTGGAAGCGTCGTTGCGGCGGCTGGCCCACTACGACTATTGGAGCGACACGGTCCGCAAATCGATCGTCATGGACTCCAAGGCGGACCTGGTCGTCTACGGGATGGGCGAGGACGCGATCGTGGAGATCGCGCGGCGGCTGGCCGGCGGGGAAACGGTGCGCGATCTTCGGGACATGCGGGGGGTGGCATACGCGCTGGGACGGTCTGACGCCGAACCCGCGCGGGCGGGCGTGGTGGAGCTGCCGTCGTTCGAGGAGGTTCGGTCGGACAAGAGCGCCTTCGTGGAGGCCACGCGGCTGTTCCACCTGGAGACGAACCCGCACAACGCGCGAACGCTGGTGCAGCGGCACGGCGACCAGGCGGTCGTGGTCACGCCACCGCGGCTGCCCGTGACCACCGCCGACATGGACCGGTACTACGACCTCCCGTACACGCGCCGCCCGCATCCGTCATATACCGAACCGATCCCCGCGTACGAGATGATCAAGGATTCGATCACGCTGATGCGGGGGTGCTTCGGCGGATGCACGTTTTGCTCCATCACGGCCCACCAGGGGCGGATCATTCAGTCGCGAAGCCGGGAGTCGGTGCTTCGCGAGGTGCGGACGATGACGGCGGACCCGGCATTCTCGGGCGTGATCAGCGACCTCGGCGGGCCGACGGCCAACATGTACCGGATGCATTGCAGTCGGCCGGAAATCGAGAAGATGTGCAAGCGTCTGTCGTGCGTGCACCCCACGATCTGCAAGCTGCTGAACACGGACCACGGCCAGTTGATCCGGCTCATGCGCGAGGTCCGGCGGCAGAGAGGCGTGCGGAAGATCTTTGTGGCCAGCGGCATCCGGATGGACCTGGCCGAGCGCTCGCCGGAGTACGTGAGCGAGCTGGCGGAGCATCACGTAGGCGGGCAGCTCAGCGTGGCCCCGGAGCACGTGGACGAGCGCACGCTGGACGCCATGAAGAAGCCGGCGCACGAGACGTTCGAGCGCTTCGCGGAGATGTTCCGCAGGGAATCGGAGCGTGCGGGCAAGCAGCAGTACCTGGCGCCCTACTTCATCGCGTCGCACCCGGGCAGCGACCTGCGAGCCACCATCGAGCTGGCGGTGTACCTGAAGCGAGCCGGCTACAAGCCCGAGCAGATCCAGGATTTCATCCCGGCCCCGATGGACATCGCCACCTGCATGTACTACACGGGCGTGGACCCGGCGACGCGCAAGCCGCTCCCCGTGGCCCGGCACCTGCGCGAACGCAGGCTCCAGCGGGCGCTCATCCAGTTCTTCAGGCCGGACAACTACTTCCTCGTGCGGGAAGCCCTGCTCCAGGCCGGTCGGGCTGACCTGATCGGGTACGGTCCCAACGCCCTGATCCCGCCCAAGCCCCCTGCCCATGCGACGAAGGGCGGTCAAAGCCGTGTGCGTCCCCCGTCGCGCAGCGCCGGCCGGAAGCCGAGCCACGAGCCGGGCAGAACCAACCGCCCCGGCTATCGCCCCCACCGCAAGACCGGCCGCCGAAGGGAACGAGGTTAGCGGCTACGGCGGCGGCGTCATCACTTGTGATGGCGGGCCGCGCACGATACGCTGGACGCCGCTGCAGGAAGCACAAGGAGCGTCACCATGTCTCTAGTCGGGTATCCGAAGCAGATGGCGCTGCGGAGCGGGCATTCGGTGCTGATCCGTCCGCTGGAGAAGGGAGACTTCGAGCGCCTGGCGGCCCTGTTCCAAGGCATGTCTGCCGAAGACAGAATGTACCTGCGTCATGACGTGTCCAATCCGAACGTCATCCGCCAGTGGACCGAAAACATCGACCTGGAGCACGTGATTCC
>CAZBFW010000769.1:0-2459 GCA_964491135.1 uncultured Phycisphaeraceae bacterium
AGTGGCCGCGTGCCGTGGAAATCGAGATGCGGACCGGCGACGCCACCGTGGCCGTCGGCGATTCGCTGCCGGTGCGGATGCGAGTGGTTCGGGGCGATCGGCCGTCGCTGCGGCCGCTGCTGCACATCCGCGATACGGGCGGTTCCCGCGCCAGCTTCTCCATGCAGGCGGCCGAGGACGGCGAGTACGTGTGTTCCATCCCGGCCGTGGCCGCGGATCTCTCGTACTGGGCCGAGGCGGGCGACGCCACGACCGTCGACCGCCCGGTGCACGTGCGCGCGGTGCGGCGCCCGGCGGTGGTCCAGGCCCGGGCCCTGGTCCTTCCCCCGGCCTACGTGCCCGCCGAGTGGGAGCGGGAATACGACCTGACCACCGCGCCCGCCAAGGCGGTGCCCGGCAGCGAGGTCACCGTCTGCTTCCGGTTCAGCAAGCCGGTGGGACAGGGCGACACCGGCGAGCCGAAGGCCGCCCTTGTGTTCCCGAATGACGATCGCCTTCCGCTTCTGGCCTCGCCGAACGACGACGATGCGTTCTGCGCGATTTTTGAATCGGCCGACGACTTCGCATTCCGAGTCCACGTGGAAGATGCCGAAGGCTTCGAGAATCGCGACGGGCGGGAGTATCGCATCCGCGCGGCGGCGGACCAGCCGCCCGCGGTCGTCATCGAACGGCCCCAGTCCCTGGTGGAAGTGACACCGAACGGCACTGTTCCCGTCACCGTCCGGGCGGAGGACGACTTCGGGTTGGGCCCGGTCTGGCTCTCCGCCGCCGTCAACGACGCTTCGGCCCCCCGGACGATCGACCTGGCCGATGTGACGGAAACGGAGGTCGCCGCCGATCGCGTGCAGGCCCGGGCCGCGCTCGAGTGGTCCATGCGTTCGCTGGGCGTGCAGGCCGGCGACAACGTGGTGTATCGCGCCGCGGCCCTCGACAACCGCCGGCTCGCCGATGCCGGGCCGCAAACCGGTGAGTCGGCCGCGCTCCGCCTGCGGATCATCTCGCACGACGCGTTCCGCCGGCGGCTGCGCGAAGAATTTCAGTTGCTGGAGGGACGCGTCCGCCAGGCACTCGGTGAGCAGGAAACGCTCACCGACCGCGTCCGCTCGTCCGGCAGCGACGCCGACGCCGAGGAGCGATCGTCGGTGTTGCGCTCCGCCGCGGGGACCCAGGATCGCCTGGCGCGCCGCATCGGCGAAATGTCGGATCGGCTGCAACTCCTGCACGATGAAATGGATCGCAACCGGTTTGACGATGCCGCCGCGCGCCGGCGTGCGGGGCAGGCCGGCGGCCAGCTCCGATCCGCCGCCACCGGCCCGAGGACGGACGCCGCCGCCGAACTGGCCCAGGCCGCGCGAATGGAACCGGCGGCGGAGCGCAACCGCCTGCTCACGCAGGCCCTTGAACGCCAGGAGGAGACCGCGGCCGGCCTTCGCAGCGCACTGGAAGCGCTCGGCCAGTGGGGTGACTACGAGGAGATCGTGAATCGCACGCGGCAGATGCTGGATCAACAGCAAGCCGTACGCACGCAGACCGCCGACATCGGCCGCGAGACGCTGGGGCAGTCCGTGGACACGCTGCCCGCCGAACGCCGTCTCGTCCTGGAACGAGTCACACGCGACCAGGGCCGGCTGGCGGAAGACCTGGAGCATCTGCTCGAACAGATCCGTCACCTGGCGGAATCCACGGCCGCGGACGGGGAAGATGCGGCTCTCCAGAAGAGGTCGCTGGACTCCGCCGCGCAGACGGCCGTCCGGCAGAACGTGTCGGAACGCATGCGGCAGGCCGCCCGGGCCGTTGAAGAGAACCGGACCTCCGCCGCCGGCGTCGAGCAACAAGCCGCCGAGGCCGGCCTGTCGACCATGCTGGACGCGCTGCTCAATCGCATGCAGCCGCAGGCGCCGGACGCAACGGAAGGCCTGACCCAACTGGCCCAACAACTGCGCGACCTGATCCGGTCGCAGCAGCAACTCCTCGACGCTACCGCCGAGGCTGCGAGTTCGGCCGGCGACGCGGCGGCGCGGAACCGTCTGGCCGACCTTCAGGCCGGCCTGGCCGGCGAAACGCAGAAGCTGGCCGCGGCGTGTGACACCGCCGCCGCCACGGACCCCTCAATCGCCAATCGCGTGTCGGATGCCGGGAAGTCGATGCAGCGGGCGGAGTCGGACCTCCGTTCCGATCGCGCGTCGGCCGCAACAGACGCCCAGAAGGAAGCCGTGGACCGGCTGAACCGGGCGCTGACGGCGGCGCAACGCCTGGCGGATCAGCTGCGAGCCGAGGCCGCGGCCCGATCCGTGCTGGCCCTCCGCACGGAATTGGAGGACCTCAGAACGCAACAGCAGACGATTGCCGACGGCGCGTCGGAACTGGCCCGGGCCGCCCGCGACGCCGAGCGGCTCAGCCGTGCCGACGCACGCAAAGCCGGCCGCCTGGCCCAGGCCCAGGAAGACGCCCGCGGACAG
>CAZBFW010000770.1:0-2449 GCA_964491135.1 uncultured Phycisphaeraceae bacterium
CCCACCCGCGGCCACGCGTCGCTGTCACTGGCCAGCCAGTAGGCCCCGTAGGAGAGCGTCAGGCGGAGCGGATCGATCGGCCGCAGTTCCAGTCGGATTTTGGGAGTAATGGTGTTGCGCCAGTCAAACAGATCGGCATCGCCCCAGGGATGGCCCACCTCGAAGAGGCGATCGAACCGGTTTGTCTGGTTGTCCTCCGGATCGCGATCACCCGACGCATAGGCCGTGGACAAGCTGAGCCGGGGCTTCCAGGCGTGTTTGAAGGAGTAGCCCAATTCACCCATCATGGCATAGGCGCAGATGTCCCGCTCGCCGTCGTCGCCGAACTGGAAGGCCGTGTTGAGGTCGTAGTCAAAGCCCGTCTTGCCGATGAGGCCGAAGCCGTGCATGCCCAGCGTGTGCACCTCGCGGTCGGGGGCATCGCGGTCCTTGAAGTCCTCGTCCAGCACCAGGTAGTACGGCTCCAGGACCACGTGTGGCGACCAGCCCCGCCAGGCGCCCACGATTCCATAGAACCAGCGTTCCTCGTCGGACCGGTCCAGGTGGTACGACCGCCGCTCCACCGGCATGGCCGCGAAGACGTCCACCTGCCAGTCGGACGACGGCTGCCCCACGCGCAAACGGAACCCGTCGAACGCGTTGATCGTGTTTCGCCAGCGATTCCGCCCGATGAGTCGGCGGTCGATCAGGTCCATCGTGAACCGGCCGACGCGAAACTGCAACGGTTGGCCCGGGCCGAGTGCGTCCGTGAAATAGAGCTCGGCAAAGGCCTGGAGAAAGTCCGCTTCGTTGGCGTCGTCGGTGGATTCCGGGAAGTTGCTGTTGAACTGGCGCATGTCGGCCACTTCCAGACCGAAGCGGAACGGATCCAGGATCTTGCGGATTCCGACGTACGCCTGCGTTCGCAGCAGGAACTGGTCTTCGTCGGGCAGATCCTGGCTGCGATTGCGGCGGTAGTCATCGCGGTGCAGTTCAAACCGCGTGCGATGGATCAACCCGAAGTCCAGCCAGTCCACGTCCTTGAAAGCGTCCAGGCCCGACTGGTCCAGCGTTTTCACGTAGCCCGGCGGCTCCGGCTCCAGCCGCGTACCCCAGGCCTTGGAGGTGATCGGCGGCGCCTTCTCGGGCGCTTCCTCCGCCGGTTGCGTCTCGACGGGCTGCGTGGTCTGCGCGGACAGCCCCGATGCAAACACCGCGAGTGTGGCGGCGGCAACCACGCGAGCAGCCGTCATACGATGAATCAGGTCGGTCAACAGGGCGCACCTCCTGCGGGCGCACGGGCAACAGGGTCGCCGCCCGGCATGTCATCCGCAATGCGAAGAGCAAATCTCAGAAAATACCGCTCGTATCACACGAAGGACCCGGCACCCGGCTATCCCTCATCAATGAACACGTTGATATCCCGGGGAACCACGAACACCTCCGCGCCCGGCGCCAGTTTCAGGGCCTGGTACCGATCGTGCGGCAGTTCCACGTGCACCGGCTCGCCGGAGGCGGCCGTCAACTCCACCTTCACCCGCGGGCCAGCCGAGTTGATGTGCCGCACCGTGGCACGGAAGCCCGGCTTGCCGTTGGCACGCAGCTCCAGGTCCAGGTCGTAGGGGCGAACCAGCCCGCGGGCCGGCCTCGTCGATGCCTGATACTGCCCGGCGTACTGAATCTCCAGCGGCCCGAGAATCGCCTTGTCGCCCTCCACCCGGCCATGGAAGATGTTCACGTGCCCCAGGAAGTTCATCACGAACTCGCTGGCCGGTTTGTGGAAGACCTCTTCGGGCGTCCCGATCTGCTCGATGTGACCCGCGTTCATGATGACCACCCGGTCGGCGACCTCCAGGGCCTCCTCCTGGTCGTGCGTCACCAGTACGCTCGTCACGTGCAGCTCGCGGTGCAGCCGGCGCAGCCAGCGGCGCAGCTCCTGCCGCGTCTTGGCGTCCAGGGCCCCGAACGGCTCGTCCAGCAGCAGGACCTTCGGCTCGATGGCCAGGGCCCGGGCCAGGGCCACCCGCTGCCGCTGCCCTCCGGAAAGCTGGGCCGGATACCGGTGGGCCAGCCAGTCCAACTGCACCAGCTTGAGAAGCTGATCCACCTTCTCCCGGATTTCCCTGCGCGAAGGGCGCTCCCGCCGTGGCCGCACCCGCAGCCCGAACGCCACGTTCTTGAACACCGTCATGTGGCGGAACAGGGCGTAGTGCTGAAACACGAAGCCCACCCGACGCCGGCCCACGTGCTGCTTCGATACGTCCTCATCATGCAGAAGAATCTGCCCGCTGCCGGAGTCCGGCGCCTCCAGCCCGCTGATGATCCGTAGCAGCGTGGTCTTGCCCGAGCCGGACGGGCCCAGCAACGCCACCAGCTCGCCGGTGTCCACGCGCAGGCTCACGTCCTGCAGGGCCGTGAACGACCCGAAGTGCTTGCTGATGTGCTGGACTTCAATGCTCATGTCCGATCC
>CAZBFW010000771.1:0-2449 GCA_964491135.1 uncultured Phycisphaeraceae bacterium
GTGTGTCCTGACGCCACAACAGTACCTAGAGCCTCGCGAGTATAAGCATCGCCACGGACCTGTCAAACGCAAAAATCCGGCACCCCTGCCATCCCCCCCAACCCAACACTGTCGAACGATGTAAGCCACACTGCAATTTTGCGCCACGCGACTCCAGCCCGCCCCTGATCATTGTGTCAACCCCCGCGCACCCGTACAATGCGGCCTCCACAGCGGACGAGATCCCCAAACTCGGCTTCAACCGGGAACCCCATGCTTACCCGCGAACTGGGAACCAGCCAACTACAAGTCTCCGTGCTGGCCATCGGAACGGCCGCCCTCAGCGGCAATGTCGCCGATTGGGGCTCCACCGACGACAACGAAGCAGTTGCGGCCATCCACCGGGCCATCGACGGCGGCATCAACCTGCTCGATACGGCGCCCGCCTATGGCAACGGACGGGCGGAGACGCTGGTCGGGCGAGCGGTTCGAGGCCGCCGCGATCAGGTTCTGCTGGCAACCAAGTGCGGACGCGTCCCGGTCAACGGCAACGGCGGCTGGAGAACCTGCCTGGCACCGGAAAGCATCATCCGCGAATGCGAGGCCAGCCTCCGCCGCCTTCAAACGGACTACATCGACCTGTGTCAGTGTCACGAGCCCGATCCGGATACGCCGATCCGCCAGACCATGGAGTGCCTGGCCGGACTCGTCCGGGAAGGCAAGATCCGCTTCATTGGATTGTGCCACTTCGGCTGCCAGGAAATCGCAGCCGCCGCCGAGTACGGCCGGATCTGCTCCGTGCAGACGCCGTTTTCCCTGCTGAACCGCCGGGCCGCCACGGACCTCATGCCCTTCTGTCAGGAACTGAATTTGGGTGTGCTCGCCCACAGTCCGCTGGCCCTGGGCCTGCTGGCCGGTGGGTATGGGCCGGACAGCCCGATCACCGGCCTCCGGTCCCGCGACCTCAACTTCAAGCCGCCCCGCTTCGCCCGGAATCTTGCGTTTGTGGAGAAGCTCAGAGACATTGCCAGGGGGTACGGCAAGACCGTCGGACAACTGGCGGTCCACTGGGTGCTGAGGCAACCCGGCGTGACGACAGCCGTCTTTGGTGCGACCCGGCCCTCCCAGGTCGAGGAGATACTGGCCGCCACCGGCTTAGCGCTGGCGCCCGAGGACGAGGAACGGATCAACGCTTTGCTGCAGGAGCTGTAGCGACTCGCATCCCTTGGGGACGAGTCGATTTTCGGGGTATCGCGCGGTATGCATCAAATGGCCTCGCCCGCCAAAACCAGACGCCACCATCGCTCTGGCCGGACCGTCCCTCCGGTCGGCGAGACGGCCCCCTCGCCGTCAACCGCCCGACCCGCGAACGGACGCGTCTGGCCGTGGACGTCTCTGGTGCTGGCCGCCGCGGCGGTTGGGGCGGGTGTTGTCACCGTTTTCGTCGGCCGGTTCGACTATCGCTGCACCATCGAATATGGGATTCGGACTCAGCAATGCGATCCGGACACGCTTGCCGCGTACCAGCACGAGCTGATCCTGCATCTTACGCAGGCCGCAAGGAACAACGGCAACGCATCGGCACCCGTCCTCCGGTGGACCCCGGCCCCCAGGCCGGAATCCTGCTCCATCCGTTACGCGTTCCTGACGCCGTCCGTCCGGGAAGGGAATCTGAAGTTGCTTCAACTCACCCACTCGTACCCGGACCATCTGCGGACCGTGGCCGACCGCGCCCTGTCCACCCCTACGGCGAACGAACAGAAACTCACGGGGCAACTGGACGTGTTGCGCGCCCGGTTGGGTTCATTGACGGGAACCGGGGCACCGACCTCCCAGCCCGTCACCTCCCCGTCAAATCCCCTGCTGGAAACGGACTCCGCCACCGCTTCGCTCCAGGCCGAGCGGGCGGGATACGACGGCCTGCGCCGCCGCCTGGATGATCTGGTCGGGCAGCTCGCGCAGATGCAACAGACCCCCGTACCCAGAACGGTGCCCGTCGATCCCGAACTGCGACACGCCGCCCTGGAGGCGGACGTCTCCCTCAACCAGGACCTCAAGACGATGGAAGTCCACTTGGCCGAGACCCGGTCTCGGCTGCTCGATGTGTATCACGGCTCCCTGCCCCCCCTGCGGACCCTTTCCACGGAGGCCGAGGCCGTCCAGCAGCTTGGGGAAACCAAGGCCGCCCAGTCCGCCACCGGCGTGCATCGACTGGCCGCCGAACGCCTCGTCGAGACCGCCAACGAGTACCAACGGCTTCTCACCCGCTTCGCCGGAAGCTGGCGACGCGAGTTCATCGCCCTCCAGGACGCCGCCGACCGGACCGCAGACCCGGCCATCATCGAGACGCAGGAACGGCTGGCCCGACTCCTGAGTGACCTGCTCTTCGAGACCGTCGAGCCCCTCTCCGCGCTGAAGGACCAGGTGGACGCCATGGCCGCCGATCCGAACAACGCCGCCCGCCATCACG
>CAZBFW010000772.1:0-2449 GCA_964491135.1 uncultured Phycisphaeraceae bacterium
CTTCTCGTCGGGAAACAACCCGAGCAGCCCGCCCGCCGTCTTGATCTCCCGCAGCGAGCCGTCCGTCCCCACCAGGTACGGATACGGATGCCCGCCCCGGCAACATTCCAGCTCCAGTGTGCGCGTGTTGAACAGGCAGTAGCACGCGGTCACGAACTGGCAATTCGGCAGTTGCTGGGCGGCCAGCGCGTCGTTCAGCCCCTGCATGGTCTCTGAAGCCGTCAGCAGCTCGTAGCGGTCGCCGAGAATCCGCTTCGAAACGATGGCCTTCTTGATGAACATGGTCAGCAGACTGGCCGCCACCCCGTGCCCCACCGCGTCGGCCACGTAGAACGCCACGTGCTCCTCGTCCACACGGTACACGTCGTACATGTCCCCGGACACCCACGACGCCGGCCGGAACAGCAGCGAAAAACGCAGCGGGCCGATCGGCTCGTCCGCGGCGGGCAGGAAGTCCCTCTGGAGCCGGCCGGCCAGCCGGAGCTCCTGGTCCCATTCCGTGAAGCTCTGATTCAGCCGCTCGGACAAACGCCGCATGTTCCGCAACTCGCGATCCATGCCGCGCACCATCGCGTGATAACGACAGATCGCCGCCAGCCGGCCGCGAATCTCCTCCTTTGTCACGCCCGCCTCCAGCGCGTCAACGAAGGAGCTCTCGTCCGTCTCGCCGATCCAGGGCCGTGGCGTCAGCACCAGGGCCGCGCACTCGCGGCGTTGCACGTCTTCCAGTAAGCGGCGGAAGGCCGCCTGCGCCGAACCGTTCTGCTCCGCGGGTGGTTCCGCCGCAACCACCACGTCCGGCGGCCGGGCCGCCACGGTGACATCCACGGCGGCATAGTCCGCGGCTCGATCGACCGTCCAGCCGGACCGGGACAGAAACGGCCCCAGGTCCGACGGCAGGCGGTTCATTGGGTCAACAAGCAGAACGTTCATGCCGAAATCGACCTGCCAGTCCGATAAGCCATTGGCGCCGGGAGTTCACCCGGGCGCGTACTACCGGCAGAGTCGACCGGTTACCGACGGGTCTTTAAGAGCGATTTGGGGATTTCCACCCGGTCGCCTTCGCGGACGCCCAGGCGGGAAAAGACGTTTGCATTCACCTCGAGGGCGTAGCGATATGGGGCCTTCGGGTAGTAGTTGCGCTCGTCCAGCGGGGCCATGGTGTGGATGGTGACGATCTTGCCGTCGGCCCGGACAAACGCGATGTCCAGCGGGATGATCGTGTTGCGCATCCAGAACCCGTGCCGCGTGGACATCTCGTTCGGAAAGATGAACCACATCCCGCGCTCGGTGCCGTCCGGCAGCGCGGCCATCTCTTCCGCCGTCACGTGCATCAGGCCGCGCTGGCGCTCCTCGCTGGAGTCGGCCACCCAGACCTGGAACTTCTGACCACCGACGACCAGCGTGTTCGCTTCTTCAACCATCACGTTGAGATTGTTCCCCTGTTTGGGATCGTCCGCGGCGCAGCGCGCTCCCAGCAGCACCGGAAAGGCCAGCAGCACCATGCACCATCGGCTCACACGTCGCCGTCTCATGCCTGCGGATCCGTCAGTCATCATCATCCCCGATGGCGTCGTCCGTTTTGCGGCCGGCCTGCCGTCGCAACTGCTGCGCTCCCATCCGGATCGTATATCGTGCATCGACCAGGGCCAGGATACACATCCAGACAATCAGTACCAGCACCACGCACCAGAATGCGATGTAGGCCCGCGGCGCCCGATCGGGCTTCAGGAAGTTCGTCCCGGCGAAAAAAGCGACGGCCACCAGCGCCACCAGGGCCGCCCCCAGCCGCCGCCAGGGTCGGTCGCCGCGCAGCAACTCGTTTCGGGACGCGGACTTGGGGCCCGGAGCCTGACGCCACAGCCACACCGCGCAGACCAGCCCCACGGTGGAAATCACGCCGCTGAGAATGAGTTGGAGAGCACTCTCCATCTCGCGCCATCCGGGGCCCGCGACCGGCGCCCGCCTGCATTGTATGCCTCACCGGCTGTCGCGGACAGGCCGCGCCCGCCCGGGCCCGCCCTTCGCACTGTGGGCCCGGCTTTCCAGCCGGTCTTCCCTTCCGCCTCCAGTTTCCAGTTTCTCGTTTCCAGTTCTCCAGTGTTTGTGGGACCCCGGCAAGCCGGGGCCGCCGGGATTCCAGCCGGTCTCTTCTAGTTTCCAGTTTCAAGTCTCCAGTTGTCTAGACGTTGGCGTACCGCACCGCCCGCAGGGCGGCCGTCACCCGCCGGAGCCAGAAGACCGACGCCAGCAGAACCAGGGCCGTGCTCGTGATGGCCACGATCAGCCATGTCGAGACCGGATTGTCCAGCAGGGAGAACACGACGGTCCCGCGGAGCCATTGCTCGTTCAGAACGGGCGCCAGCGTGCAGACGAGCAGGACGATCAGCAGCGGCCACAGCAACGGCGTGGCCATGCAGCACGCACTGGCCGACACGCGGTAATCCAC
>CAZBFW010000773.1:0-2448 GCA_964491135.1 uncultured Phycisphaeraceae bacterium
CCCCGGAGACGACGGCGGGTCGGGACGGCTTCCTGCACCCGTACGTGATGGAAGGCGGCGTGCCGGAAGTGAAGATCCGCATTTTGCTGCGGAGCTTTGTGACCGCCGAGCTGGCCCAGCAGGCGGAGATTTTGAAGCAGGTTGCCGCGACCGTTCTGGCCGAGCATCCCAAGGCCCGCATCGACGTGGACGTGAAGCGGCAGTATCGCAACATGAAGGACCATCTGGAGAAGGAGCCGCGTGCGGTCGCCCTGGCCGCGGCGGCCATGAAGGCCGTGGGCATCGAGCCGAAGTACGCCTCCATCCGCGGCGGCACGGACGGGTCGCGGCTGAGCGAAATGGGCCTGCCCACGCCGAACCTGGCCACCGGCATGCACAACTTCCACTCCGTCCTGGAGTTTGCCTGCCTGGAGGAGATGGAATTGTCCGTCAAGGTCCTGATCGAACTGGCCCAACTGTGGGGCAAGGAAAAGGCGTGACCAGCTTCTCTTTCCGGAACCGGCGTTTCTATGTGGGACCGGCTGATGTTTGTGGGACCGGCTGATGTTTGTGGGACCGGCGTCTCTCTGTGGGACCGGCTTTCCAGCCGGTCTTCCAGTCTCCAGTCTCTCGCTTCCAGTTCTCCAGTGTTTGTGGGACCGGCACATCCTTGTGGGACCGGCCTTCCAGCCGGTCTCGGCATCGTGTGGGACTGGCTTCTCTATGTGGGACCGGCTTTCCAGCCGGTCTTCCGGTCATTCCAGTTTCCAGTTTCTCGCTTCCAGTTCTCTGGTCTGGACCGGCTTTCCAGCCGGTCACGGTGTGCCGCGGCATACCGTAGCGTCGCTTCTTCTTCCGGAGACTCCGCCCACCCGGCGGACAACAGACGTTTATGAGCACTGAACCGACCCCCGAAAAGCCGTCCAGCCCGCTTCGTGAGATCATCCAGCCCTTCATCGACCTGGTTCACGCCCCCCGCGCCCTGTGGGGCATCAACCTGGCATACCTCATTGAGGGGTTCTGTTATTTCGGCATCCTGCAGTACCTGGCGATGTACTTCCAGCAGTATGCCGGACTGGATGATATCTGGTCTCAGCGATCCAAAATGGTCCTGACGGCCGGCATTACAATCGCGATGTTCTTCCTCGGCGGTCGAGCGGACAAATGGGGGGTCCGATTCGCCCTGCTCGCCGCGTTCTGCCTGATGATCGTCGGTCGTTTCGTGCTGGCCTTTGCACCGCAACTGGGCGGATCGGGCATGACTTCGCCGATGTACATCGTTGCGGTGTGCGGGCTTCTGGTGGTGGTTCTGGGGTACGGCATGTACCAGCCCGCCGCGTACGCGGCGGTGCGCCAATTCACGACGCCCGCAACGGCCGGCATGGGCTTCGCGATGTTGTATGCCTTGATGAATCTCGGTGGCTGGCTGCCGACATTCATGTCACCGATGCGCAACCGCTACGGAATCGAATCCACGTACTGGTTCTACGCGGGCATGACGGTTCTCTCGCTGGTCACGACAGGGCTGATCCTGTCCCGGGCCACAGTCCGCCGGGCGATCGCGGCGGCGGGCCGCGCGCGGATGGCCGACATGAAGGAAGTCCTGGACTTCGCAACCGGTTGCGTGAAGATGGACGTCCCCTGCGTTCAATGTGGTCACAGCCTCAAGACGCTTGCGGCCGCAGCCGCATGCCCTCACTGTGCCACGCCCGTTGTCGACTCACTCCCGGGTGGTGAGCGTCAATGCGGGAGTTGCGGTCGCAAACAACGACGCTCAGAGGGCGACGTCTGTCTGAACTGCAGAGCCTCGCTGCCCCCCGCCCCCGACATCTCCATCCGTCCACCAACCGACAGTGCCACGGTGCCCGCCGGTTCTGAACGTGGTTCGATCCTGACCTGGTTGCGGTCACACCCGCTTGCCGACGCGAAGTTCGCGTTCTTCATCTTCTGCCTGATCCCCGTACAAACGCTGTTCGCGTACAATTTCGGAACAATCCAGGCGTACGTGGATCGGGCGTACCGCGGCGAGTGGATCGGCAGGAACTTCGAGGCGGCCACGAACCTGAACGCTCTACTGATCTTCGTGCTGGTTCCGATCGTAACGGCGCTGACCCAGAAGCGGAAAGTGTACAACATGATGATCATCGGCACGTTTGTGATGGCCGCGCCGACCTTCCTGCTGGCCGCCGGAACAAACCTCGCCACGCTCGGCGGCTACATCGTCATCATGACCATCGGCGAGGCCATGTGGCAGCCGCGGTTCCTGCAATACGCTGCCGAGATCGCCCCGGAAGGACGCACGGGGGCCTACATGGGTGTGGCCCAGCTTCCCTGGTTCCTGACCAAAATCTTCGTGCCGCTTTACGAGGGATGGTTCCTCCAGACGTACTGCCCGCAAGACGGTCCCATGCGCGCGCAGACCATGTGGCTGGTCTTCGGATGCATCGCCATGGCATCCACCTTCATGCT
>CAZBFW010000774.1:0-2436 GCA_964491135.1 uncultured Phycisphaeraceae bacterium
AATGACCACCATGGCGGAGCAGGGATCGATCCGGTCCGTGAGTCCGAAGAGCTGTCCGAGCTGGATCAACGGGATCAGCCGCCCGCGGTTGTTCAGGACCTCGCCCCGATGCTGCACCGTCGTGATGTTCTTCGCGACCGGGCGCAGCGACTGCTCAATGGTGATCGTCTGGATGATGAAGCGTTCCGTGCCCACGCGTACCACCATGCCGTCGATGATGGCCAGCGTCAGCGGCAGGCAGATCGTGAACGAGCTGCCCTTGCCCTTTTCCGACCGGATGTCCACGCGGCCTCGCAGCTGCTCGATGTTCCGCTTCACCACGTCCATGCCCACACCGCGCCCGGAGATGTCCGTCACCTTCTCCGCCGTGGAAAAACCGGGAGCGAAGATGAGCGAGAAGATCTCCTGGTCGGACAGGTCGGCGCCCGGCTCCACCAGGCCCTTTTCCACTGCCTTGCGGAACAGGACGGCCGGGTCCAGCCCTTTGCCGTCGTCACTGATCTCGATCGCGATGTTGCCGCCCTGGTGAGAGGCGGCCAGATGCACGACGCCGATCTCCGGTTTGCCCGCGGCGCGGCGGGCCTCGGGCGTCTCGATGCCGTGGTCCACCGCGTTGCGCACCATGTGCACCAGCGGATCGCCGATCTGCTGAATGACGTTCTTGTCCAGTTCGGTCTCCTCGCCGGAAATCGCCAGGTTCACCTGCTTGCCCGCCTTGCGGGAGACGTCGCGGACCAGGCGCGCCATCTTCTGGAACGTGGGTCCGATGGGCACCATCCGCATGGCCATGGCCACTTCCTGGACGTCACGCACGATCTTGGTCACCTGGCTCACGTTCTTGGTGAGCTTGGGGTCGTCGTTGATTCGCGCGTTGGCGCTGACCTGCGTCTGGGCGATGACCAGCTCGCCCACCATGTCCACCAACGCGTCCAGCTTGGCCGTCTCGATCCGCACCGACTGATCGCCCACCGGTCCGGTCCGGGCGGCGGCTGCCGCCTCGGCCGCATCCACGGCCTGGGAGCGTAACGCCTGATCCACCTGCCGGGCGGTGGCCGCGCCGCTCTCAATCAGAATCTCGCCGACCTTTCGGCCCGCCGCCGTGGATTGCTGCGCCGCGAGGGCCGCGTCAATGGCCTCGCGCGACGTAGCCCCCTGCGCCACCAGCGTGTCTCCCAGCGACTGCCCGGGCTCCGTCGGGGCCGGAATCCGGCCCTGCGGCTCAATCCGGAACGCGTTGATCTGGCGGAGCTTTCCGATCATTCCCGACACGGGGGGCTGGGGAACGGTGTCTCCGATCGGTTCCGCCAGGTAGGCGGCCAGCGAGTCGATCTGGGCCCTGAGAATGTCCACGACGTCGAACGTCGTGTCGATCAGTCCTGCCGTGACCTTGCGCTTCCCCTTGCGACACTGGTCCAGGAGCGTCTCCGCTTCATGGGTCAGACAGTTCACGTCGCGCAGGTTCAGGAAGCCGGCCATACCCTTGATGGTGTGGAACGGCCGGAACAGATCGTCGATGCGGGCTTCGTTCTGTGCGTCGCGCTCCACCTCCAGCAGGGCCGCCTCGATGGATTCAATGTGTTCGCGGGCCTCCTCGACGAACGCCTTGAGAAACTCCTCTTCCTTCTTGTTGAGGATCAGGGGCTCCGACACATACGGAGGCTCGTCGGCGATCGGGGGCTCGGGTGTGGCGGCAGCCGGCTCGGCCGGCTCCGCCGATACCGGTTCGACGGCGACGGATTCCTGTGCCGCTCCGCCCGTCGCGTCGGCCGCTGAAACCGGCCCGTCCGCCTCGAGCACGACACGGCTGTCCGGCGGCATCGCGACGACTGCCTGGTTCAGGGCCTTGACCCCCTCGACCACCAGGGCCAGCATCGCTGACGCATTCTCCGCGTCTCCCAGAATCAGCGACTCCAGTTGCTGCGTCAGCAGCCGCGCCGCCTCCCACACCGGCACACAGGGCGCCGGGCCGGTGGCATGAGTGGCGTGGCAGACCGCCTCCGTCCACCCGTGCATCTTGGCCAGAACGGCCAAGTCGTCCACTTCCACCTTGGGGGCGGCGGCGGACAGTCTCTCCACCAGAATTGCGAGGGGTTCCGGGTTACCTTCCGCTCGGCTCATGCCTCACCTCGAGAGTCGACAAACCAAGGATGTCGAACCGGTCCTGTCCATCCGTCGCCGCGGCGGCAGCCCGGGGAGACACGTTTCCCGGACCAACCCCGACGCATCTGCGTCGACGTACGGTGACGCTCGAAGCCGTGCTTCCCCCTGCTCTTCGCTCGGACGACTACGCCTGATCCGAACTCGACGCGACGGCGCCGTCGTCGACGTTGCACGCTTGCTCAATGTACGCGTCGTCACCCGTGAGCACGCGGTCCACGTCCAGGAGGAACTTCACGTCATCCCCGACCTTCCCCATGCCCAGAATGAACGCCGTGT
>CAZBFW010000775.1:0-231 GCA_964491135.1 uncultured Phycisphaeraceae bacterium
ATCCGGGCCATGGGGCAAACCTCCGTTGCAACTTCAGAGCAAAGAACGATAGTCGACATACGGGCGGGCGGCAAGGGCAGCCAAGACGTGAGCATGCAGCTATCGGCGAGCGAAGCAGCGTGGTTGGCGTTGGGTGGTGACGGTGAGGGCGGCGGGGGTGATGCGGACGGTGACGGCGCCGTGGTCGGCGGTGCTGTAATACGTGCGGTCGGCAACCAGGTGCAGCAGCTC
>CAZBFW010000775.1:241-2435 GCA_964491135.1 uncultured Phycisphaeraceae bacterium
CAAACGCTGCCGTGGTGGGGAAGCAGCAGCACGTCCGCGCGGAGGTCCGCGTGGTCGATGAGCCATTGCTGCGCGGCGTATTCCACGTCGCCGGTCAGCAGGATGGATCGGCCGGCGTAACGCACGCGCAGCACCAGCGACGAGTCGTTCGCGTCCACCTCGAACGGCAGCTCCCGCGGCGGCCAGAGCACCTCGACGGTCACGTCCTCGAAACGCAAAGGCGGGTCGTCCGCGCTGACGGCCGTCGGATTGAGCTTTCGACGGTCCAGCTCGGCCAGCAGGACCTCACCGGGCGTTCCCGGCCGGCACAATGACTCGAAGCTCGGGGTCACGCAGATGCGACGGACGCGCACCCGGTCCGCCAGGGTGAGCAGGCCGTTGAAATGATCCAGGTTCGGGTGCGAGAGAAACACGCCGTCCACCGTGTGCGTTCCGCGGTGCCGCAGATAGGGCACAACCACCGTCTGGCCGGGGTCGTACGAGCCGCCCGTGCCCACGTCGTAGAGCCAGGTCCGGCCATCGGGCAGCTCCAGCACGCTGGACGTGCCGCGCCCGACGGACAGCACGGTCAGCGTCAGGGCGTCCGGGCGGCCGGCGGGCCAGAGCCATACCATGACACTCAGAAGCAAGGCCGCCGCCACCAGGGCAAACGGAACGACCTCGATCCGGGTCGGCCCGGCCGGCGGGGGAAGGTCCACCGGGCACACGCGCGGCGCGGCGCCGTCCATGGATACCTCGATACCGGTGCGGGCGTCGGGAGAATGAATACGATGATGGGTCGCCAGTTCGCCCACGGGGTCCGGCCCGCCGGATGCCTCCGGGCGCGGGCAGACCAGGTCCGCGATCTCGGCCTCTGCCAGCAGACGCGGCGTGGCCTGCGTCAGGGTGCGGAAATGGGGCAGCACGGCCACGTCGGCCCGGGCGTCGGTCTGGTGGGCGATCCACTCCTGGGCATCCTCGCGAATGTCGCCGCAAAGCAGCACGGCCCGATCCCGATGGGCGACGCGGAGCACGAGCGACGCGTTCTGCACGCCCAGGGCAAACGGAGGGCTCGCGGGCGGCCAGAGGAAATCCAGCCGCACATCGCCAAGGCCCACGCTCGGCGACTCCGCGGACACGACGTGAACCGGACAGCCGCGCTGCCTCAACCGCCGGACCCACTCCGTACCGCTGCCGTCACGGGCGGCCAGCCGCTCCAGCCACGGCGAGACGCACACGCCGCCGACGTTCAGGGTGTCGAGGTAGTCCGGGTCAAATTGGCGGGCATCGCGATGTGGATGGGAGGCGATCAGCAGGTTCACGTGTCGGACACCCCGCCGGCGCAGCAGGGCCGCCAGCACACCCAGGCCGCGGGGGTCGTAGGCCGGGCCGGTCGCATCAAAAAGCAGCACGGCGCCGCCGGCCAGCTCAACCACGGCGACGCAGCCCGCGCCGACGGGCATGACGGTCACGGTGGTGACGTCCGCCGGCACTGCCGGTTCCGGAGCGGGTGCTCGACGGTCCCACACCGCGCCGGCCGTATGAAGAAGGCGCCCGTACCACGCGGGACGACGAACGGCGATCACCCACAGGACCAGCATGGCATAGTAGAAGATCAGGGATGCGATCGGCGGCGACGGGGTAAAGAGGCTCGCGCCGGGCAGGCGGCTCAGCACATTGACCCAGGCGCTCAGGACGATGGCCGGCCATTCCACGATCGGCGTCAGCGGTCCGGCCAGCCCGGGCACCAGCAGCCCCAGCATCACTTTGAGGAATGAAGCGACCATCACGACCAGGACGACCGGCCCCACCAGCAGCGTGTTCAGCCATCCCCAGAGTGACAGGCGTTGGAAGTACAGCATCGCGAGCGGCAGGCCAGCCAGCCAGGCGGCCAATGTCACCGCCAGCGCCTGGCCGATCCGGTGCCCCGCGTGTTGTGCGGCCCGCCGCAGTCGCGACGGAGGTGGCTGGAGCAGCCGGTCCAGCGGATCGTCGGAAGGCGGCGGGCGAAGCCGGCGGTGAAAACGCATCAGGGCCACGTGAAGCGGCCGGAAAAGATACACGATGCCCAGCACGGCCGTGAAGGAAAGCTGAAGGCCGGGATCGAAAAGCGACGCGGGTTGCCGGATGAGAAGAATCAGTGCGGCGAGGGCGAGGGCGTTCGTGGTTTGTCGGCGACGGTAGAGGAGGATGGCCCCGCAGTAGACGACGGTCA
>CAZBFW010000776.1:0-2431 GCA_964491135.1 uncultured Phycisphaeraceae bacterium
GCTGGTACTGCGGGCAGGCCTCCATGCAGCAGCCGCAGGTCATGCAGCGGCTGAAGAGGTATCGGACGTCCTGCTTTTCGGCCGGGATGAGCGGCGCGTGGCGATGGATGTCCCACGAACCGTCGAGTTCCACCCAGGCCTTGACCTTCAGCAGGGCGTCGAACATCCGCGATCGGTCCACCATCAAATCACGGATGAGGGGGAACTTGGTGAACGGCGCCAGCACGATCGGCTGCTCGAGCTGGTCGATCAGGGCGGCACAAGCCTGCCGCGGCACACCATTCACCAGCATGCTGCAGGCCCCGCAGACCTCTTCCATGCAGTTGCTGTCCCAGACCACGGGCTGGACCTTCTGGCCGGCAGCGTTGACGGGGTGCTCGCGCAGGTACATCAGGCACGAGACCACGTTGTGTGCCGGCTTCCAGGGCATGATGAACTCTTCCCAGTAGGGCGCGGCCTCCGGGCCGTCCTGCCGCCGGATCTTGAAGTGAATCGTCCGTTCCGCCATGAGTAACCTCTCCTCGCCTACCGGTAATCCCGGGGCTTTTCCGGTGCGAGCACGGAGGTGTCCACCGGTTTGTATTCAATCTTCGGGCCGTCCGGCGTATGGGTGACCATGGTGTGCCGGAGCCATTTCTCGTTGTTGGCCTTCCAGCGGCGTACGTAATCATCGTACTCCGGATCGCCGGGGAACTTGCCCTCGGGAATCTTGAGCTCGAACTCCGCTTTGTAGTGCGAACCCCGGCACTCGTCACGCAGGCGGGCTCCCTTGGCAATCGCCTCCGCCAGCACGATCATGTCCTGCACCTGGCGGGCCCAGGACAGCGACTGGTTCATGTTCGTGCTGCGATCATCCAGCGCAGTGCGGCGTGCCCGCTCCTTCAGCCTGCCGATGCCGTTCAGTGCCTCGTCCAGACCCTTGTTATCGCGCTCCACGAAGACTTTGGCTCGCATCAGATCGCCCAGCTCGCGGTGCAGCGTGAAGGCGTTCTCGCCGCCGTCGTTGTTCAGAATGCCGCGGTTGATCTCCTCCTGCCGTTTCCGCTCGGCCTCATACGACGACTCGGGCAGGGGCTTCCGCGAGCGGCCCAGGCTCTTGATGTAGGCGCCGACTGATTCGCCCGCCACGCTGCCGCTAAACGACGCGCTGAGCAGCGAATTGGCCCCCAGCCGGTTCGCGCCGTGATAGGCGAAGTCGCACTCGCCCGCCGCATACAGGCCCGGAATGCTGGTGACGTGGTTGCGCGGGTGGACATTGGCCATGCACCCGTTCTTCTCGTCCGTGGCATAGTCGACCCACAACCCGCCCATGGAGTAGTGCGTGGCGGGAAAGATCTTCATCGGACGCGCGTAGGGATCCTCGCCGGTGAAGGTCTGATACATTTCCAGGATGCCGCCCAGCCGCTTCTCGAGGAAGTCGTGGGGCTGATGCGTGAGGTCCAGGTACACCATGTCCTGCCCGCCGATCCCCAGGCCCATGTGGTGTACCACGCGGAAGATCGCCCGCGAGCCGACGTCGCGCGGGACCGTGTTGCCGTAGGCAGGGTACCACTCCTCGAGGAAGTAGAACCGTTCCGATTCCGGGATTTCCAGCGGATCACGCGCGTCGCCCGCCTTGCGCGGCACCCAGACCCGCGCCCCCTCTCCTCGACAGGCCTCCGACATCAGCCGGTTCTTGTCGTGCCCGGGAATGCCCGTCGGGTGAAACTGGATGAACTCGGGATTGGCGAACCGGGCTCCCTGCTGATACACCCGGGAAGCCGGTGCTCCTGTCGAGTTGCTGGACATCGTGGACCGGCCGTAGATCAGGGCGAGCCCGCCCGTGGCCACGATGACCGCCTCGGCCGGAAAGGCCCGCACCTTCGAGGTGCGCAGCTCCATGGCCGTCGCCCCGCGGCAGACGCCCTCGTCATCCAGCACGAGCGACAGGAAGTCCCAGCCCTCGTACTTGGTGACGCGTCCGTGGGCCTCGTGGGCCCGCACCTGCTCGTCCACCGCGTAGAGCAGTTGCTGCCCGGTGGTGGCCCCGGCAAAGCAGGTCCGTCGGTTCTTCACGCCGCCGAACAACCGCTGGTCCAGGATGCCCTCGGAGGTCCGGCTGAAGGTCACGCCCATGCGGTCAAACGACCGGATGAGGCCCGGTGCCGCTTCGCACAGGCTGCGAATCGGCGGCTGGTCCGCCAGGTAATCACCGCCTTTGATGGTGTCGACGATATGCTGCCAGACCGAATCGCGCTCACCCTTGATGTCCAGCACGGCGTTGATGCCGCCCTGCGCGCAGCACGAGTGCGAGCGCTTGACCGGAAAGAGCGAGAACAGATCGACCGGATACCCCTGCTCCGCGACGCGCAAGGTGGCCCAGAGGCCGCCCAGGCCGCCGCCCACCACAATCACTCTTGGTTTGCCTGCCATAATATCGAAGTTCCTTCCA
>CAZBFW010000777.1:0-2428 GCA_964491135.1 uncultured Phycisphaeraceae bacterium
ATCATGACCACAGCGGGAAGAACGAACGAGCGGGTCTGCCCGACGAGCAGAATGTAGATGCCCACCAGGGCGGCGAGGAACGCAAGCCCCAGGTCGCGGAAGACATCCAGCGTGATCTTCCATTCACCCTCGCCGGCGAAGTCCACACGCGTGCCGGGCGGAAGCGACCAGCCGATCCCTCCTCCGTTGGCGAGGAAAGTCCGCCCGTCCACCGGGCGCGACGCGGCGTCGGCAACGTGGCCGGTGGAGCGATGGGAATCCGCCTGCAGGTCGGCCTCCACGTCCACCACCACGTCAGCCGGCGGTCGCCCGGCCGTCTCCGCGAACACGTACACCACCGGAACCAGGTTTTTGTGGTATATGGTCTGGTCCACCGTGGATTCACGCCATTGCCCCAGCTCGGCCAACGGCACCAGCGCCCCACCCCGACCGCGAACGTGAATCCGAGCCAGGTCCGCGGGGCTGGAACGATCCGGGCGCGGCAGGCGCAATACGATCTCGAGCGGATTCCGTTCGGCCCGCTCCCGAATGGTGCCCACGGACGCGCCGGCCAGAGCGGTCTGAAGCGTCGTGGCAATCTGCTCCACTTCCACGCCGTTGAGAGCGGCTTTCTCCCGGTCCGTGGCAAAAACGAGCTTCTGCCACCTGGCCTGTGCCGTACCATCCACGTCCACCACGCCCGGCTCCGCCTCCAGGCGCTTGCGGACGACGTCAGCGGCGGCGATCAACTCGTCGTAACCTTGATCCGGCCGGCCATAGACCTCCGCCACCACGCTGGCCAGCACGGGCGGGCCGGGCGGCAGCTCGACCACGGAGAGGGCGGCCCGGTGCTCGCGGGCGATGCGCGTCAGCTCGTCCCGCAGCCGGAGCGTCAGCGCGTGGCTGTTCAGCGATCGGCCGGTCTTGTCGACCAGGTTCAGCCGGATGTCCGCGACGTTGGGGCCCTGCCGCAGGTAGTAGTGCCGGACCAGTCCGTTGAAGTCCATGGGCGAGGCCACGCCGACGTACGCGGTGTAGTCGATGACCTCCGGGACCTGCTGCAGAAAGGTCTCGAAATCACCGACGGCGGCATCAGACCGCTCCAGCGTGGTGCCTTCGTCGAAATCGAGCACCAGGAGCACTTCGTTCTTGTTGTCAAACGGAAGCATCTTCAGCGGCACGTGTCGCGTGGCGGCCAGCCCGGCGGCTCCCACGGTCAACAGGACCATGACGCCGAGGAACCCCCACGCCACCTTTCGTGAATGCAGCAGCGGCGCCATCAGCGGATAGAAGAACCGGTACAGCGCGGTCTGCTTCACGTTGGAAATGTCGTGCGGATCTTCCACGGCCGGTGCGGCCTCTCCCCCGCTGAACCGTTTGCGGAGCAGGTGATACGCGAACCACGGCGTGATGGTGAACGCCACGAGCATCGACATGACCATGGTGACCGGCACGTTCAGCGCCATCGGCCGCATGTACGGGCCCATCATGCCGGTGATGAAGAACATGGGCAAAAAGGACACGATGACGGCCAGGGTGGCCGTGATCAGCGGCGGGCGAATCTCGGCCACGGCCTCCATCACAATCGCGCGGGTGGCCCGCTTGTGCATCACAAAGTGCCGGGCGATGTTCTCCACGTCCACGATCGGGTCGTCCACCAGCAGGCCCAGCGACAGGATGAGGGCGAACAGCGTCACCCGGTTGATCGTGTAGCCGAACAGCAGGTTCACGGTGAGGGTGAGGCCGAAGACCACCGGGATCGCCACCGCCACGATCAGGGCCTCCCGCCAGCCCAGGCTGAGGGTCAGCAGGGCGACGACGATGAACACGGCCACGGCCAACGCGTCGATCAGCTCCGTGACCTTGTCGTCGGCCGTCAGGCCGGCGTTGCGGGAGATGACCACGTCCACGTTGTCGGGCACGATCTCTCTCTGGAGCTCCGCGGCGGCTTCGAGAATGCGATCGGATACCCAGACGGCGTTCGTGCCCTTCTTCTTGGCCAGGGCGATGGTGACCGCCGGCTGCGCGGCCGCGCCGCTTTCCGGCTCGTCGTGCCGGGCGCCGCCGATGACGGAGCCGGGAAACCGAGCCTCCTCCTCGAAGCCGCGGGCGGGGCCCCAGCCGTGCCGGACGTAGTTGTCGGCCTCGGCCGGCCCGTCCACCACGGTGGCCACGTCGGCCAGAAAGACGGGCCGCTCGTCGGCGACCCCCACGACCAGTTCGCGCAGCTCGTCCGGCCGGGCAAAGGCGACGCCGGCCTCGACGCGCATCACCTCGTCATTGCGTGCAAACTCGCCCGCGGTGGCGGTGACGTTGGCGCCTCGAACGGCCCGCTGCACCTCCAGCGGCGAGATGTCGTACGCCTGCAGGCGATCGGCATCGAGATACGCGTACACCGTGCGCGGCGGGCCGCCGATCACGTAGGCCCGCGAGATGTCCGTCACGGCCG
>CAZBFW010000778.1:0-2420 GCA_964491135.1 uncultured Phycisphaeraceae bacterium
CTGCACGCCACCAAGGCCGCGGCCGAAGAGGGCATCGTGCCCGGCGGCGGCGTGGTCTTCCTGCGGGCGATCGAGGCGGTCAACAAGGCCCGGCAGAACGCCCGCGGCGACGAGAAGGTCGGCGTGGACATTGTCGCGCACGCCCTGCGCTGCCCCACCCGCCAGATCGTCGCCAACCGCGGCGGAGAAGGGGAAGTCGTGGTCGAGCAGATTCTCGAGAAGACGGGCGCCTATGGGTATGACGCCCGCGAGGACCGGTTCGGCGACATGTTCCAGGCGGGCATCGTGGACCCGGCCAAAGTGGCCCGGACGGCCCTGCAAAGTGCGGCCAGCGTGGCCGGCCTGATGCTCACCACCGAGGTCCTGGTCACGGACCTCAAGGATGAGAAGAAGGAGATTGCCAACGCGATCCGATAAGAACGGGTGGCAGCCCAGGAAAGTGGCGTGTCAAGGGCGGGCTGACGAGTCCGCCCTTCGCGCGTCTGGGAACGGATGGCGGGCGGCATAAGGCAATGGTGATGGCAAAGGCCCAACGAGACTACTACGAGGTGCTTGGCGTCGGCCGCGATGCCGCCCCGACCGACATCAAGAAGGCCTACCGCCGCCTGCTCATCAAGTACCATCCGGACAAGAACCCGGACGACCCCGCGGCCGAGGAGAAGTTCAAGGAGGCGGCCGAGGCATTCGAGGTCCTCAGCGATCCGCAGAAACGGCAGCGATACGACCAGTTCGGCCACGCCGGACTGTCCGGCGCGGGTGTCCACGACTTCAGCGGCATGGGGTTCGAGGACATCCTCTCCATGTTCGGGTTCGGCGATCTGTTCGGCGGATTCGGCGGCGGCCGGCGCGGCCGTGCACGCGGGGCCGACCTGCAGACCGAGATGGAACTCACGCTGGCGGAAGTGGCCACCGGCACGGAGCGGACCCTGGAGTTCACCCGGCAGGATTACTGCGACGAGTGCGGCGGCACCGGTGCCGCGCCCGGCTCGCAGCGGCAGAACTGCCGAACCTGCGGCGGCTACGGACAGGTGGAGCAGTCCGGCGGATTCGGCCTGATCATGGGAAGGGTCATCACCACGTGCCCTACGTGCCGCGGACAGGGCAAGGTGTACTCCAAGCCCTGCCCGAACTGTCGCGGCAGCGGCCTGGCCCCCAAGAAGCGAATCGTCAACGTGAAGGTGCCCGCCGGCATCCAGGACGGCCAGGCCATTCGCGTCCGCGGGGAGGGCGAGCCGGGCGAGAACGGGGCCTCCCGCGGCGATCTGCACTGCTACATTCACGTGCGGCCGCACGAGTTCTTCACGCGTCGCGGAAACGACCTCGTGCTGTCCATGCCCATCAGCTTCACCCAGGCCGCTCTTGGCGCGAAGCTGGAGGTCCCCACCTTGCGGGGAACGGCCACCCTGACCGTCCCTCGCGGCACGCAGCCGGGGCAGGTCTTCCGACTGGCCGAGCAGGGACTGCCGGATCTGCGCACCGGCCGCACGGGCGACCAGTACGTGGAGGTGCGGGTCGAGATTCCGACCCGGCTGGACGGCCGGCAGGAGCAACTGCTGCGCTCTTTCGCGGAGACGGAAGACAAGGGCGTGCTCCCGGAAAGCAAAGGATTCCTGGAGCGGCTGGTGGATTACCTGGGCGGAATGGAAAAGAAGAACGGTTAAGGGACACTCGAAACACCACAGCAAAAGGTCATGAGCAAGAAGAAGGAGCACAAGATCCATATTGCCACGGACGATGAGGTCCGGCAGTTCGGCGGAGCCACTCCGTCTGAGGCGGCGGCCTCCGGTGATGAAGCCGTTGAACCCGTGAAGACGCCTCCCGCGGAACCGATGCCGGCTGTCACTCCGGCGGAGGAGTTGCAGACCCTGCGCCGGGAGTTGGAGGAGACGCAGGACAAATTGCTCCGGGCGCGGGCGGAGACGCAGAACCTGCTGCGCCGCACCGCGGTGGAGAAGTCCGAGGCGATCCGGTTCGCCAACGAGGCCTTTGTCAAGGCCCTGCTGCCGGTGGTCGACGATTTCGAGCGAACGCTGATCGCCGCCGGCGAGGCGACAGGCTCCGATGCCATTGTTGAAGGCGTGCGCCTGGTGTACGAGAAGTTGCTGAAGATTCTGAAGGACAACCACGTGGAGCCGATCGAGGCGGCGGGCAAGCCGTTCGACCCGGTCTTCCACAGTGTGATGATGCAGCAGCCCAGTGCGGAGCACGTACCCGGTACGGTGCTTCAGGAGGTGCAGAGGGGCTACTGCCTGCGGGAGCGCGTGGTGCGTCCCGCCCAGGTCATCATCGCCGGCGCCCCGCCGACGGGTGACGACAGCGAGCCGTCGTAGCCGCGGCGGCAACAAGGAGTCTGATTCGATGCCGACGTATGAATACCAGTGCACAAAGTGCGGGGCCGTGTTTGAGCTGTTCCAGCAGAT
>CAZBFW010000779.1:0-2420 GCA_964491135.1 uncultured Phycisphaeraceae bacterium
AAGTTGCGTCGTTGCCCGATCCCGTGGGCCAGGTGACGCGGAATTACACGGTCCCCAGCGGCCTGACGGTGCGGAAGGTTCGTTGCCCGATCGGCGTGATCCTCATGATTTACGAGGCCCGGCCAAACGTGACCGTGGATGCCTTTGCGCTGTGCTTCAAGGCGGGCAATGCCTGTATCCTCAAGGGCGGCCGGGAAGCCGTTCACTCCAACGAGATATTGGCCAGACTTGCCCAGGAGGCGCTGCAGGCGAAGCGGGCGCCGGCCGGCGCCCTGGCGCTGCTCACCACTTCCGATCGCGAGGAGATTCGTGAGCTGCTCACGTATGAGGAGTATATCGACCTGGTGATTCCACGCGGCGGCGCCTCGCTGATCGACTTCGTTCACGAGCACTCACGCATTCCGACCGTGCAGCACTTCCACGGAGTCTGTCATGTTTACGTGGATGAGGCCGCAGACATGAACAAGGCCGTGGAGATCTGCGCGACGGCCAAGACGTCGGCACCCGCCACGTGCAACGCGGCTGAGTGCATTTTGATCCATGAGAAGGTCGCACAGGCGTTTGTGCCGCGACTGGTCGAACGCTATGTACGCGACGGCGTGGAGGTTCGGGGCGACGAGGCCGTGTGCTCGCTGGCGGCCGGGAACGCCAAACCCGCCGCGGAGGACGATTGGGGCCGCGAGTTCCTCGACCTGATCGTGGCCGTCCGCGTCGTGCCCGACCTGGACGCCGCGATCGCCCACATCCACCGCTACGGCTCGAACCACACCGACGCCATCATCACCGAGGACGGGATCGTGGCCGGCAGGTTCCTCAACCGCGTGCAGTCCTCGTGCACGCTGGTCAACGCTTCCACTCGCTTCAACGACGGGTTTCAGCTGGGCCTGGGCGCCGAGATCGGCATCAGCACGTCGAAGATCCACGCGTATGGCCCCATGGGGCTGGAGGAACTGACGGCGCAGCGTTACCTCGTCCGGGGCACCGGGCAAACCCGCTGAGGCTGCCGCGGCGGGGGCCGGGGTTCAGAAACCTGTGTCCTGCACGCGACGCCGCTTCAGTCACCCAGGGCAAGGAAGTTCTTCAGCAGGGTGTAGCCCTGCTCCGTGAGGAAGCTCTCGGGGTGGAATTGCACGCCCTCGATCGGCATCTTCGTGTGCCGGATGCCCATCAGTTCGCGGCGATCGGTCCAGGCGCTGACCTCAAACTCGGGCGGCACCGAGTCCGACGCGATGGTCAGTGAGTGGTACCGTGTGGCCACGAAGGGGTTCGTCAGCCCGGTGAAGATCGTTCTGCCGTCGTGGAAGATCTCGCTCGTTTTTCCGTGCATCAATCGCTCGGCCCGCACGATCGTCCCGCCGAACGCCTGCCCGATGCACTGGTGTCCCAGGCATACCCCCAGAATCGGCACCTTTCCCGCCAGGTGGCGGATGATGTCCATGCTGCCGCCCGCCTGGTCCGGCGTACAGGGGCCCGGGGAGACGATCAGATGGGTGGGCCGCAGGGCCTCGACCTCGGCGGCGGTTATCGCGTCATTGCGGCGGACTTCCAGCCGCCGTCCCGCGTCCAGTTCGCCGATCCGCTGTACGAGGTTGTACGTAAAGGAATCGTAGTTATCGATGATCACGATCATGGTGGCAGAACGTATCATGGACCTTTTCCCTCGGCAACGGAAGGAGGTCCGAGATCATCCGGAAGCGAGCGCGTGGGCTCGTCAAGCCGCAGGATGCCAGCCGGTGCAGCCGCGCAAACCGGCCGAGGGATGGGTTGTCAAGCCACACTTGATCTTCATGTGGAGGATCGTGTTCGCGGCCAGGGGATAACGCTGGCAGAATGTCGGTTTGACAGGCATTCGCGGGGAGAGGCGTCTTTAGTGATGGTCATGACCATGCCGGCCACAGCCGAGTTTGATCCCGATGTCTCGATCGTGGACGCCGTTCGTGACGGCGACCGTCGGGCGTTTGAGGATTTGGTACGTGGCAACGACCGGTGGGTTCGCGGCGTCGTGTTCGGCGTCGTGGGCGATCCGGATGGGACGGATGACGTGGTTCAGCAGGTGTGGGCGGCGGTATGGAGCCGGATTGGGGAATTGCGGGATACTCGGTCGTGGCGACCCTGGCTGTACCGGCTGGCCCGCAACGCGGCGATCGATGCCCAACGGGACCGCCGTCGGTGTCCGCGCATGCAAGCGCCCGTGCCGGAGCTCACTGCGGAGTCGTCAAGTACTCCGGCACACGTTTTGTCGCGTCATGAGCGGTATGAAATGGTGATCGAGGCGATCAAGGCCCTTCCGGCCCTCTATCGCGAGCCGTTTGTGCTGCGACATGTGCAGGATTGGTCGTACCGACAGATTGCGGAGGCCATGGGCATTCCGGTGGATACGGTGGAAACGAGACTGGTCAGGGCGCGTCGCCATCTTCGGG
>CAZBFW010000780.1:0-2413 GCA_964491135.1 uncultured Phycisphaeraceae bacterium
GTAGTGGGCCGGCCAGCAGTTCCGGTTGGCCTGTTTGCCCGCCCAGAATGAGTCGTCCCCCGCCCAGTCGTCGAAGCGAAGGCTCCGATCGCCGGTAATCGTCTTGAACCAGAAGCTCTCCACGTCCTGCCAGTCATCACAGCGGGCCCACGTGAGCCCGGCGAACGTCAGGCATCCGGCGAGCGTGATCCCGGTCAGCGCATGCCGCGCCGCCGGAACGCCGAGCCTCCGGCGCAACGCATCGAGCACCAGGGCGATCAGCACGAAGAGCCCGATCCCTCCGTGGTAGAAGTAGTGGTCCGCCACGAACGCAAACTGAAAGTAATTGATGTTCTTGAATCCCAGCATGGGCGCAGTCGTCACGAGATACAGCGCTGCGGCCCAGAACATGTACGGGGAGATCCGGCGGCGGAACGCCCAGACCAGCCAGCCCGCGCCCAGCAGTCCCAGCAGCGGCAACAGCCAGCGAATCTCGCCCCAGGACGGATGCCACAGGGGATAGATCGGCAGCAGGCCGACGGGGGCCACGGCCTTGAGCACGTAGAACCAGATGGCCGCCGCGGCCACCAGCGGGCGCTGCGCGTCCTCGATCGGAATGCTCCGGGCCCGATCCTCCACCGTCATGGTGATGCCCGCAGCGATCATGGACTGGATGGCCAGGGGCGCCGCTCGCAGCAGGCTTTCGCCCGACCAGCGCCGGTCGATCAGGCGATCGGTCAGCACAACCATCGCGGGGAACGTCACGCTGACCGTCTTGCTGAACAGGGCGGACTGGTGCAGCAGGATGCACCCGACGTACCAGTACCACCCGCCCTGTCGTCGGAACCGCAGGTAACTCAGGAGGGCCAGCATGTAGAACATCATGGACAGGATGTTCTTCCGCTCGGCCGCCCAGGCCACCGAGGCCACGTTGACCGGCGTCAGGGCGAACAGCGCCGCCGCGACGGAGGCCACCCACGTATTCAGGCCCAGGCTCCGCAGCAGCGCGATCAGCAGGAACACGCAGACGCAGTGGAAGAACACACTGACCACGTGAAACCCGACCGCCACGTCCGGGTTCATCTTTTCAAATGTGATGCCCCGAGCGGACTGATCGGGGATCAGCGGGTCTTCGAAGATTCGCTTGTAGACCTGGAACTCCACCCAGTAGATGCCGAAGACCAGCGGATAGTACTGGTGGCTGACCCGGTCCTCCTCTCGCGTGCCCCGGTATCGCGGGTCGGAGTACTTCAGGACGTCGAACAGCCCGCTCTTGATGCCGTCCGGCTGGATGAGCTGCTGGTTCTGGTAGATGTAATGGTCGTCATCCCAACTGACGAACCCGTTGTCGTACGACGGCCAGTAGGCAACGGCCGTGATCAGGCAGATGAGAATCCCCGGCCCCCAACGCTCCAGCCGGCGAGCCGGCCGGCAGGGCCCCACCGCCGTGCGCACAAACGGGCTGTCGTTGTCGTCCCTTGTCGCTTGTCGGTCTTTGCGCTGCAAGGCAAACCTCTGATTCCGGCGTAAGACGCGACGCCACATCCCGACACGAAGCAACCGCCGGCTACGACCCCCGCAGCCAGAGCGCAATGTCCTTCGCGAAATACGTCAGCACCGCATCCGCACCGGCCCGCTTGATGGCCGTCATGGTCTCCAGCACGCACCGCCGCTCGTCCAGCCATCCGTTGGCGACCGCGGCCTTGATCATCGCATATTCGCCGCTGACGTGGTAGGCCGCCACCGGCAGGCCGAACCGACTTCGGACCCGCTGAATGATGTCCAGGTAGTTGACGGCCGGCTTGACCATCACCATGTCCGCTCCCTCTTCCACGTCCAGGGCAACCTCGCGCAGGGCCTCGTCGGCGTTGGCGGGGTCCAACTGGTAACCCGTGCGGTCGCCGAACTGCGGCGCGGACTCCGCGACGTCGCGGAACGGCCCGTAGTAGGCGCTGGCAAACTTCGCTGAATAGGACAGGATGGCCACGTCGGTCCAGCCGTCGTCGTCCAGCGCCTCGCGAATGGTCTGCACTTGGCCGTCCAGCATGCACGACGGGGCCACGACGTCCGCCCCGGCCTTGGCATGGCTGACGACCTGTTTGCGCAGGTTCTGGAGGCTGGCGTCGTTGTCCAGCGTGAGCCGCCCGCGACGGTCGTGGGTGACCACACCGCAATGGCCGTGCTCCGTGTATTCGCAGAAGCACACGTCCGTGATCAGCACGAGGTTCTCACATCGCTCGCGAATGGCTCGCAGCGCCTGCTGGACGATGCCCTGGTCCGACCAGGTCTCGCTGCCCGTGGCGTCCTTGCGTTCCGGAATGCCGAACAGAATGACGGCCGGAATGCCCAGGGCCTCGAGCTCCACGCAGGCCTCGACGATCCGGTCGATGGACATCTGGGCCACGCCCGGCATGGAGGAGATGGGATTGTACAC
>CAZBFW010000781.1:0-2411 GCA_964491135.1 uncultured Phycisphaeraceae bacterium
TGAATGTCAAAATGCCAGTCCAGGCCCGGCTCCATCCGGCGCCCGATGGTCTGGGCGGTCGTGTTGCCGTTCGGCAGCGCGAAGACCACCACGCGGATGGGCCGATCCGCCCGGAACGACTCCGCGCCCGGCGCGTTGATGTGAACCAGCACGTCGGGCTCGAAGGTGACGCTGCGCACCTGCTCCCCAAAGTGCGGACTCACCTCAAACCCCGGCCACAATCCGCCCGCCGGCTGCGACGTCTGCCCCACAGCCGTCAGAGCAAATACGATCACGCCAAGCGGAATATGTGTCATCCGGATCCATCCTTAAGTGGCCTGCATGCCAGGACCGGACCGTACGAAGCCCCACGACCAGTGCCATTCATCGCGAATGCACCGCGGCATCCGCAGTGCCGCAGGGTGGAACGATCCCTGCGCGACGGTCCTGCTCTCCTCAGGGCTCCGTCGCCAAATCAGCCCGGTGCCGGGCGTACCAGGCGCGGAGACCGTCGTTGTCGCGGACGAGACGGCGGCTGGTGGCCAGCACCTCCGCAACCTGTTCCCTGGAGATCTTGGGCCGGTCGTCGGGCGTGGTGTCCACGTGGGTCAGCACGCGGTCCAGCGTGAGCACGGCCATCATCAGCGGTTGAAGGCAGAACAGTCGAATCCCCGTCGCGGTCGCGGGAAAATCCAGCGTGTAGTTCAGTGCCTCATCGAGGTGTCCGGCCGCCCGGGCCACGATGAGCTTTCGCACGGGCAACGGGAGCGCCGGCTGCTTCAGCCCGCCGGGTTCCAGCCCGCACAGCCGGGCCGCCTCCGGCGGGATGAACACCCGACCGTCGGCGAGGTCGGCCGGGTGGTCCTTCACGATATTCGTTATCTGCAGCGCACGGCCAAAGCGGCGGGCCTGCTCCAGCCGCTGCGGCGCGAGCGAGGCGGGGTCCGCGCCAAGGTGGAGGGCGAACAGCCGAGCCAGCATCATACCCACGACCCCCGCCGCATAATGGCAGTACTGTTCCAGGTCATCGAGCGTCTGGCAAAGGAAACGAGGCCGCCGGTCCCGCGTGGTCAGCGGCGTTTCGCGAAAGCCCTCGATCATCTCCAGCGCACAAGCCGTGACGGCCTGGATCGCCGGTGATGGAAACGAGGCCAGCTCCGCCAGCACCTGACCCGCCCGCTGCATGAGACGGCCGCAGGCGTCGGAATCGGGATAATCCTCAAACCGCACGGTCAGGCCGGCGGCGGCATCGGGTCGAACCGGCGGTCCCAGGGCCGTGACCAGCTCGTCAAACATGCGGTGGCGGTCGGCCGGGTCCGTGCCGGGCCGGTCCTCCACGGTGTCGATGATGCGGCAGATGAGGTAGGCCGTACCTATCCAGCGTCCCAGCGGCTCGGGCAGCTCCGGGATGGACAGGGCGAAGGTGCGGGACACGCCCTGCAGCAGTTCATCGAGGGGCAGATCGCTTGCGGTGCTCATGGCGCGCAGGAGCATACCCTCGCGGAGGGAGGCGGACAACGGTGTCCCCCGGGATCGGATCCGGTGGCGCGTCGTTCGGTTTCTCCTTTTCGGACGGCGTGCCCGTCTGTAGACTGGCCGCCATGCATTGGGCGGTGCTGGCGGCCGTGGGCGGTCCGTTTGTGGTGTCGGTCGTGATGACCGGGCTGGTTCGGCATTGGGCGCGGCGAACGGGTTTCGTGGACCGGCCGGGCGGGCACAAGCAGCACGAGAACCTGACGCCGTTGGGCGGGGGGATTGCGATCACCTGGACCTTGTGCGGCTCGCTGCTGGCGGGGACGTTCGCGGTGTGGCTGGCACACCAGCAGGGATGGACGCCGCGGCTGCCGGAACTGCTGCGGCTGCACGCCCCGGGCATTGCGAGCCGTCTGCCGAGCGTGCTTGCGCTGGTGGGCGGGGCCCTGGTTCTGCACGTCGTCGGATGGGCCGATGATCGCCACCCGATGGGGCCCGGTGTCAAGTTCCTTGTGCAGTTTCTGGTCGCCGGCGTGCTCGTGATCGGTTTCGGCATGCGGGTGGCGGAGTTTCTCGGGCAGTCGCTCTCGATCGGGGTGTCGATCCTCTGGATCGTGCTGATCATCAACGCGTTCAATTTCCTGGACAACATGGATGGGCTCAACGCGGGTGTGGCGGCGATCAGCGCCGCGATCCTGGCGTCCGCCGCCATGCAGAACGGGCAGGTGTTCGTGCCCACGGTGGCCTGGGCCCTGGTGGGCACGCTGCTGGGGTTCCTGGTATTCAACTTCTCGCCGGCCAGTATCTTCATGGGGGACGCGGGCAGCCTGGTGGTGGGGTACTTCCTGGCCATGCTGACCGTGCTGACCACGTACCAGGAGTACGATCCGGCTCGCGGTGTGGTGCCCTACGGCGTGCTGATGCCGGTGGTGGTGCTGGCCGTCCCGTTGTATGACGTG
>CAZBFW010000782.1:0-2410 GCA_964491135.1 uncultured Phycisphaeraceae bacterium
CGTTCACGGGCCTTTCCCGCCGCGGCGGGCTTGCAGGCCGGCCGTTTACGGCCGGTTGATCGCCCCCCAACGCCCTCCCGCGCCGTCCCAGCCCGTTTCAACGGGCTTCCGGCTCCCCGATCGTGCCGACCGCCGGCCGAGCGAGCCTCGCCCTGCCTGAATTCCTGGCCAAACAGGGCGCGATGAGCCAAAACCGACGTGTTCCGTCTTCCGTCCCGCAGACGCATGACTGGCGCGTGCCCGCGGAGGCACGAGCGCCAACGTCGCGAAGACCGGGGCGCGTGCCGCGCGGTGCCGGCGGAGGTCGGTGAAATCCGGCGCTCGTCCGAAGAAGGAAGAATCGCCTGCGGGAGCTTTTTCGCCTTGACGAGCGGGGGCCTAATGGGTGCGCCCTTTGTCTTTCGCGAATCGACGAATGGTACGAAGATCCGCTGACCTGCAGACCGTAGCCGGACCAGGATCAGCGCATGGTGCGGTGACGTTGCCTGAATCTGTCATGCTGTTCGAGGGCCGCCTTCACTTAACTACCCGATCGGGTGTTCGCCACCCGGCCCACGCTTCGCGATCACCCCTCACCGAGGGGGTCAGAGTGCGCAGAACTGCCTCATCATGCGGCAAGAAGTGGGTTGCCTGACTTGCCCCGGTGGCCGGGCCTGCCCGAAATGCTGTGACCAGGAGTCAAAATGTGGGGGCCAGAAGTCGAAATGTCCGAGCGAGATGTTGAAATGACTCGAGCGGGGTCGGGGGTCAGTAGTCGAGACCGGGGGCCGGGCGGAAGATGGGAGACGCAGGAGCTACGTCTCCTATCGATTGATGGCGTCCGGCAGATTCTCCAGGAATTCGACAACGGCCTCCACCGATATACCCAGGACAGCGAAGATAATCACGGCCGGCAAGATCACAAAGAAGAACAACATGGAATGGAGACGAAACATCCCCTTCGGGGTCCGGTGAGTATGCCCACCAGGTTCAGAAGGACCCCAACCGGGTAAACAAACACATAAAAGAGCAATGTCAAGACCGCGAAGATGATGGACTCTTCTCTTGGGACGTCGACCTTGACAACTGGCTGCGGGCGTGGCTCCGGCGCCACGGGCTTGGCAGCAGAAGCCTCAAACCTTTGGGGCGAGGGCATGCCTTCATTCACAATCCATTCCCCGCAATGCCTGCATTTCCTGGCCGTCTCAGAGACCTCAGCTTCGCAGAACGGGCATTTCATAAGCTTGATCGCCTGTTTTTGAGCAGCGGAACCGCCTGGGTTGATCATACCCAAGCCCAAACAAGGCGACAAGGCAACTTCCTGGGCAGATTCCTATAGCGACCGGGTGAGGCCGGATGCATTGGCAGCGAGCGTCGCGGTGGCTCTCGTGAGCCAGCGTGGGGACCATTCCAGAATACGCAGACGAGCGGACCTCGCCGACAGGATCAAGTCCGGTGGCGGCGGAGGAGTCCCGATGAGAAGCGGATCGGAACCCGTGGGATGAGTTCCGCTCCCTCGCCCGCAACCGCCCTCCCCGCGCCCTGACCCCGAATCCCGAACCCGCGCATCGTTCGCAATTTCATCATCTGCAATTCGCAATTCCTCACTTGATCACGCTTCATGTTACTCCCACGGCAGATTGCGCGCCCTCCGGCCGCTGGCCGAGAGCGTGGAGCGGGTGATCACGAGAACAGGAGAGCATGTGGACGCCGGCGATGACCGGCAAGGGTTTTATGACCGGCTGCAATCCCGGCGCCCCGGGGTGGTCCCACAGAGGGAGCGAATAGTGGATGGCAAATGGAAAATCCGGCTGTGACCGCGATTCCATCGAGGCACCACATGCCAAACTCACACCCACGCAGCCGCTACCACGTCCGCTCGACGGTCTGGGGCTTCTGCGGATCGGGGATCGGGATGCGGATGGACGGGGGCACGGTTTGGGTCCCCGGGCGCGACGCCGCTTTCGCCGGCGCGGGCGCGGCGTCCGGAAGCTGGTTGAGGATCTGCCGGTCCTGGCGCCACCAGTGCTCGATCACCGAGGTGATGTCGCCTTCCACCCGGTCGCCGGACCAGAGCTTGAAGAAGTCCACGTCGCCCGATCGCGGCAGCCGGCTGGGAAGCTGAATGAGCGTGCGCAGCGGCATGAGCACGCTGTCGCCCAGCACGAAACCCTCGCCGCGGCGAAGGATGGGCAGCATCTGGATCAGGCTCGAGAAGTGGTCGCTGACCACCTTGGCCACGTAGGCCTGGTCATCCGGGTTGTTCAGCCTCATGACGATCATGTTGTTGCACTGGGCCAGCACGGTCTCGGAAAGCTCCGACGGACGCTGGCTGATCACCGCGGCGGCCACGCCGTACTTACGGCCTTCCTTGGCCACCCGCTCCACGGCGGTCTTGGCGAACGAGTTCTGGCGTTCCACCCTCGGGATG
>CAZBFW010000783.1:0-2405 GCA_964491135.1 uncultured Phycisphaeraceae bacterium
GGGCGACCCGCGAGAGCTTCCCCGACTGGCCGGTGATCAACCGCGGCTTCGGCGGCGCCCACACTTCCGATGTGAACCACTACTTCAATGAAGTGGTCAAGCCCTACGACGCGAAGGTGATCCTTCTCTATGCCGGTGACAACGACATCGCCAGTAACCGCAGCCCGGAACAGGTCCGCGACGCCTTTGTGGAGTTCGTGAAGCATGTCCGGGAGACCCAGCCCGACGTCCCGATTCTCTACCTCTCGATCAAGCCCAGTGCCAGTCGCTGGCAACACTGGCCGCGTATGAAAGAGGCCAACGCCCTCATCCGCGACGTCTGCGAAAAGCAGCCTCACCTGACCTACGTGGATGTCGGCACGCCCATGCTCGGTCCCGATGGCAGCCCCCGCCCCGAGTACTACCTCCCGGACCGTCTCCATCTTTCCGAGGCCGGTTACGCCGTCTGGACCCGCATTCTGACGCCGATCCTCGACGAGATCCTCTATCCCCTGGTCAAACCGCCCGCTACGGGTGCGACACGCTGAACTGCATCTGGAAGTGGGCGAAGTCGCGCAGGTCCACGTCGCTGTCCAGGTCGACGTCGAACCTCTCGCACTGAGGGGATGCGTAGGTGACCGCTGGGCCCGTCATGCAGCCGGACCAGTAGGCAAAGTCTTCCAGACCCACATGGCCCTCGCCGGTGTAGTCGCCGTCGGGCCACGAGCGTACGAAGGTCAGTCGAAGTCCATCTGCGTAGACACGTTGCCCCCAGGACGGGCTCGGTTTGCCGCTGACGGTCTCCTCGGAGACATTTACCGACGCGGTTTCTACGCTCTGGCCGGCATCGAACCAATACTCACCCAGCGAGATCCACTGGTTTGCGTTCGCCGGCTCGGGCGCCCCCGTGGAAATCTGATTGATCAGGTGGACCGTCTGGCCCTGGTGGTGGCGGATGGTGTACTTCGCATCGTAGCAATTGGCGCCATTGGCCCAAGTCACGAAGGCCTCATACCGGCCGCGGGTCTCGACGTGCGGGATGAACGTCGCGTTGTCCGTGCCGGTGCTGGGCAGTTCATACGTGATGAATCGACTGCCCATACCGGTCAGCCCGGACGCTGTGCTCTTGATCGTGCTGTTGGCCCACGCCCCGATTTCGTTGTAGACGGGCGGCGGAGTCAGGTTGCCGAGGGCATCGCGGCTCTCGCAGATGATCGCGGGAGACGTGGGCACGTCGCAAAGCAGCTCGACCTCATCGATGTAGACCGCAAACGGTCCCTCCGTATCGACCGCCGAAAACGCGAGATGTTCCAGCGTGCACTTGTTCGTGAAAGACCTGAGCACCCCGTCACCCGTCATACCGAGCACAGGATCGGTCAGCGGATTGAAGATGAAAGTCTGCCACACGCCCGGCATGGGCTCCACCAGCCTGCCCTGAGGCGCCGCGCCCACGACGCTGTCTGCTCCGACCCATTCGATCGTTCCACTGTCTCCGCCGTCCTCGCCGAAATCCGCAGCCGTGCCCGTCTCTCGAACGCCGACGGCCAAGCGGAACCGTCCGGCGTCCACCCGCATACGTACACGAACCGGTCGATCCAATGCAATCGTCGGATTGGGGACGTACGGGGTGTTGTGCGTGGTCAGCCGCATCCAGCGGCTGGGGTCGCTGTCCACGAATTGCCACTGGACCTTGCAGCAGGCCGATCCGCCGAAGGGGGCAACCTGGTCAGTGACACCGGCCACGTTCGGCTCCATCTCCAGATTCTGCGGCGTTGAACCGCTGTACCGGGGATACTGGAACATCACTCGGTCATTGTTGGCGTACCCCTCGAAATCGCCCAGCATGACCGGGTAGCAGGGAGGCGGTTCCTCCACCAGGACCTGCCAACTCGCCTCATCGCTGCCTGCCGGGTTTTCCGCCCGTACTGTGAAATCGATCACCTGGCCTACTTCGTCCTCTGATGCAACCCAGCCGCTGACCAGACCCCGAACGGATACCGCCGCGCCCGACGGGCCCTCGATGAGCGTCCAGGGCCGGGCCACCCCCTGCTCGAGCGTCAACTGGCGGACGTGCTCCTGGCCGACCAGCAGCACGTCCGGACCGGGCGAAACCTCCGCAATCACCGGCGGCAACGGAGTGCCGAACGCCAGATCCAGCCGAACGATGTCACCCGCCAAAACGGTAGCCTGCCCGCCGACGGGTGAGTAACCCGAGTGCTCGGCCGTGACCGCGTACCCGGTTCCTGCTTCGCTGGCCGGGATCAGCGTGGCCACGAAGTACCCGTTGCCGTCCGTCAGCACGGGGGACTGGCCGGCGACGGTTACCGTAGCATTCTCAACCGGGTGGCCGGTGACTCCATCGGTGATCCGACCCCACAGCGTGCCTTCATCGGCGGCAGCCGTTCGCCAGGGCATCGCCGGCACCG
>CAZBFW010000784.1:0-2403 GCA_964491135.1 uncultured Phycisphaeraceae bacterium
TCGACCCAGCCGCGGCCGCCGAATCCGGCCGGGCATCACGGGCACGGGTTTGGCCCAGCCGATGAACGCATCGCCCGGCAGGAGGATCAACACCAGCGGCACAATGAAGCTGCCGAACAGGCTCAGGTGACGAATGGGATTCAAAGACAGCCGGCCGCGATCGCGCGCGGTCGGGTCACCCGCCCAGTACGCGGACAAGGCGTGGCCCAGCTCATGGAACATGATGCTGAGGATCAACACGACGAAATAGAGAATGCCGACCGGCCAGGTGATGGAGACCCTCGGACCACTCCCATCGGCCGAAGCGCCTTCGTATTCCTCCGGTGCAAGCCGGTCTTCGGCACCTTCCTCGTCTGCGAAGCCGGCGTCCGCTTCGTACGCCTCCGTCGGTTCCGTCTGGTCTTCCATGTCCGTCTGGTACGACCCAGTCGGTTTCCAGAGTCCGACCCAGTGCCCCACGTACAGCCCCGCAAACCCCATCGAGAGGAGTCCGAGCACCAGTCCGGCGACACCCGCTCGCCGATCGTGCGGCAACGCCGGTCGCCGAAACAACAGGTACGCCCCAAGCGTCACCAGGCCCACACCCGGGACCGCCCCCAGTACCGGGACGAACGCAAATACGGCCAGCGCCCAGGCCCAGACCGACGCCGACGCGGTCACGCGCGCAAGCGGGGGTTTCGACAACGGGTCGCACGGACCCCGGTCGTCGCCTATCGCCAGCCCTTCAATGACGACGTGAAGCGACTCTTCAAGCCGTTGCGGAAGGGGAACAGGCGGCTCCGTGTGATTCCAACGAGCCAGAGGCGCTCGTGCGGCGCTCTGACGCCGGCGCTCATCGGCCTCCTCCTGCTGCCCCATAGCCTCGAGGCTGACGGCCATCCGTGCGTCGCGCTCCGACTCCAACAAGGGGTATAATGGGGACGCTTCGACTTCCCGAAGAAGTTCCAGCGCAGCCGGATGGTCACCCAGATCCTGCAGAATGGAGGCCGCCCCAACCCGCACGGCTGCTCCGAAAGTACGCAACCTGGGGCGGCTCGCAGGCAGCTCCCGCAGTTCCGCCACGCACCTTCGCGCGCTGGCGGCATCGCCTTGATGCGCGTGCCATGTCCCCAGCAGCCCCAGCCGCAAACGGGCTACAGTCAGCGAAGGCGGCTTGAGTGAATCGAGCCAGGACACGTAGCTCTCAAAGAGGTCCCATCTCCCGGCATTCGCTGCGGCGCGAAGAACCGTCACTCGAAGCTCGCATTCCCCGACGCGAGCCAGTTGCCTCGCCAGCACCGTCTTCCCGGCATCGCCGGGATGAACCCCGGCCGCACCCGCCGGCGGAGTCGCTCGAAGGGCAAGCGATCCTCTTCCATGAGAGAGAACCGCCTCGTGGCGTCCCAAGCACTCCAGTGTGAGAAAAGCAGCCAAACGGAGTTGCGGCGAACCCCAGTCATCATCCGTCTGTCGGGCCTCCCGAAGAATCTCGATCGCGTAGTCCAGACACCCGGCATCCACACAGCAACTGGCTGCTGAGGCGCTCTGGCGAAACAACGCGCCCAGACTGGCACGCCGCAGCGCCGGGCGAACCGCACGCAGATGCTCCATCATCTCGGGAATTCGGCCCAGTCGCGCGCAAAGACGCGCCGCGGCGTTGTGGGCACAGATCCGTGCAAGTGGACGGCGTGCCCGTCGCAACGCCCGATCGGTCCAGTCTGCACCGGTTTCCATGTCGCCGGCCAAGAGGTACGCCACCGCGATGTCTCCGTCGATGGCACCAGGGTGGAAAAGACGTAGGAGCCACGCGACAGGGCCACTGAGCTTGCGCAGACCCTCGGCTGCCTGAACATACTCGCCCGCGTAGAGCATGGCGTATGCCTCCTGCACGCGACGCGAATAGCGGCTGTAACTCAACAGTAGAAGCAGCAGGATCAGCGCAAAGGTCAGGATTCCGGCATCCACGGCAACCATGGGTGTCCCCGTACACATGAACGCCTTACCGCGCGACCGGGCGCCCGGCCCGCAGCGCGGAAGCGTACTGGGCGAATCCACGCCTGTCCAGACGAGATCTCCGTTTGCTTCCGCGGCTTCGCCGTGGTAAACCGCTGCGACCCGATGGCTGATTCGATCTGTCTGGAGTTCACGACGTGAAGCCCCCGACAACAGCATCGTTTCTGGATGATCTCGTCCGCCGCCTTCGTGCCGCCCGACCCCGCATCATGAGATACCGCGTCCCCGCCCTGTGGAACACCTGGGGGTTCTCCGACGCGCGGAAGGCGGGCAAGGCGGAACTCGAGCTGGACCCGCGGGCGTTTCTGCTGGACTGCATCCAGCGGGAGATTCTGCCGCGGCGAGGCGACACGCGGATGGACGGCCGCAGCCTTTCCCGCGTTCAGGGAGTCGCGCGACAAAAGGGAAGGC
>CAZBFW010000785.1:0-2399 GCA_964491135.1 uncultured Phycisphaeraceae bacterium
AGATAATGAGCGGTGACTGGAGTTCAGACGTGTGCTCTTCCGATCTTTGGCTGCCGCGTGGCACTCAGGCGGCCGTGGTGCTTCCGCTGCCGAAACCGGAATGGGGCCGCGGGTCAAGCGGCAGAAGATGGCGTACGGCTGGCCGTGGGGACGGATCTTCAGGGGTACGCAGCGCCCTCGCACGCGATCGGTCAAGCCAGATCCATGTTTCACGTGAAACAGGCGACACACCCCTGTGACCCGAGTTGTACGAAGCCTCGCTGCCGTGATCGAGTCGCGGAGATTTTCGCCGCGGGGATTACGCCGCCCACTCCGCCGAGCGGCCGACGACGCTGGTCAGCGAGCACAACACGCGGCATGACGCCTGCCGCCACGTTTGCAGAACGCGAAGAACAACGATGTGTGTGTTCCGCTGAGCGCAAGGTCGGGCACGAATTGCGGATGAGGAACTGCGAATTGCGAGTAATCGCCCTGGGCGCTCGCCATCGGCATTAAGCCGCCTGCCCCGCAACCCCGGGGATGAGGCGGCTTCCTCGGCGGAACGATTCGCCCTGCCCAGACATGGAGCCAACCCGAAGAAGCGGTAACCCCAGGCTCCACGGAACCGCGAGAGGCGGGGAAACCGCGGACGGGGTGCGGAGGGGGCCCTCCGGCGTATGCGGCGCGTTCCAGGCACGGAATGCGAGGCGGCGAACGCGGATTTGGACATCCTGCGGAGTGCGGGGCGTTCCTTCCCTTGTGTACCGGGCTCGGATACGTGCACCGCGAGCGGTGGGAGGCCTAAGCGGGTTTGCCTGCAGAACCCCACCCGGGTGGGCCTGGAATGCGATGAGAACCTCGCGACTCTGGAACCATGCGCGAAACGGAAGAGACTGCTCCAGAGCCTTCGCGTGGAGCGCCCGAGGTCGTGCTGAGGGCGGATGGCTGGCGTACGGACAGCCCCTGGGTGGTGAAAACCGCGTGGAGGATACTTGCGGAGGGGCGCGAGGGTCCAGCTGACCGCTGGTATGTCGAGCTCGCGACAGAGGGGCAGGACGCCTTCCCTGGAACCGGCTGGCGTTCGGAGGGTGCCCGGGGGGAAAGGAACGTGGCCGGTCGGTAGAGAGCCGCCGGTCGCGAACGGCTGCATAGGCCCAGAGCATGCCGGTAGCCAAGCCGTGTTTCACGTGAAACGGGCATGCGCACCCCTGCGGATGAACCGCTGCCTCCTCGCCGGCTCACCGGCCCTTCCCAGTGGCCGTCGCTGACGAGTTGGCTCGGAACAACCGCTGACTCGTTGTTCGGCTGCTTGGCTTGGTACCTTCGCTGGATTGGATGGTAGACGCAATGCCCTGCGCGAGGAGTTGCCTGATGGCCGAGGCGGTGGGCCAGCGTGTGCCACTGCTCTTGAGCAGTGCCCATTCCCCAGACGCCGGGGCTCGCCGAGCCGGATTTGGGGATTTTGGTTTACACGGCCAGGCCCGCGCGGTACCTTTCCGACGCGAAGGCGCGGTCCTTGAGGAGAGTGGCACAACAGTTGTAGGCAGTGCCACTCGGCGCGGCGAGCAATCGTTGGGAAACTATCTTATGGTCAAACATGACAAGAGGTTAGGAAAGGGCCTGAGCTCGCTCATATCTCGCGAGACGGTCGAAACGGCACTCACGACAGCCCTCGAGGCAGATGAACGCGCGGATCCGCCTCTGGCGGGACGCCAGGGACTGGAGGCTGTCTTGCTCCGACCGCAGGCTCTGGAACCCAACCCGTTCCAGCCCCGAAAGGACATGGACGCCGACGGCATCGCAAGCCTGGCGGAGTCCCTCAAGCAGTCGGGCATGCTCCAGCCCATCGTGGCCCGGCGGGCCGGGACTCGGCTGGAGATCATCGCGGGCGAGCGGCGTTGGCGGGCGGCCCGGCAGGCGGGGCTGGACCTGGTGCCCGTGCTGATCCGGCCGGCAACCGACGAGCAGATGGTGGAAATGGCGCTGGTCGAGAACGTGCAGCGCAGCGATCTGAACCCCATCGAAAAAGCGCGCGCGTATCGCCGGCTGTGCGACGAGTTTTCGCTGAGCCCCGAGGAAGTGGGCCGGCGGGTCGGCGAGGACCGGAGCACCGTGACGAACTACCTGCGGCTGCTGGACCTGCCGGGTGAGATCGCGGCCATGGTGTCACGCGGTGACATCAGCATGGGGCACGCCCGCTGTCTGCTGGCCGTCGATGCGCCCGATCGGCAGATGCAGCTTGCGCGGTCCGTTGCAAAGAACGAGCTCTCCGTACGGGCTTTGGAGGAAGTGGTGCGGCGAACACGCACGGAACGCGCCGCGGCGCCAGACGCGCCGGCCGGCCGCGTGAAGGAGAAGTCCGCGCACGTGGCGGACCTGGAAGGGCAGTTCCAGCGGGCGCTGGGGCTGAAGGTGCGCAT
>CAZBFW010000786.1:0-2394 GCA_964491135.1 uncultured Phycisphaeraceae bacterium
ATCCTGGGCCTGCTGTACGAACTTCATACGCCTCCGGAGTATGTGGGCCTGTTCTCCCTGGCGTTCAGCCTAGTGGCGTTGGTCGTGTACGGAATGCGCGAGTTCCTGTTCCGCGAGCATCCGCTGACACATTTCCTCGTCACGTTCACGGCATGCCTGCTGATCCAGATCGTGCTGGACGTGCATCGGGTCATCGAGTTCGGGCATTCCACGGGCGGCTTCTGGGATCTTGCCCGGGAAGCCCTTCTGACCGCGCTGGTCACGGCCCTCTTCGCCCTGCCCGTCCACTTCGTGCTCTTACGGCTGCACCGCACGTTGGGGATCATGCCGGCCCGATTCGGCCGGCATCGGTGGAACGTGCCCGCGCGCGCCATGTCACGCTCTTAAGGAGGCTCTCCGCGTGTCTTCGCGACCGTCATCCGGCAGCCTCTTCTCCAACGCCCGGATGCCGCGAACCCGCTATCAGGGCAGCAAGTGGAAGCTCTGCGACTGGATCTGGGAGAGCGTGCGGGCTCTTTCCTTCCACACGGTGCTGGACGCGTTTTCAGGCACGGCCTCCGTGTCTCACATGTTCAAACGCCGTGACAAGGCGGTCACCTGCAACGACGTTCTCCGCTTCAACCACCAGGTGGGCCTCGCCCTGATCGAGAACGACGCGGAGACGCTTGATGACGCAGCGGTGGAGACTCTGCTGTGCCGCCAGAACGGTGTCGCATACCGGGACTTCATCGAGCGGACGTTCCAGGGCGTCTATTTTGCCGATGCCGAGAACCGCTGGCTGGACACGCTGTGCGAAAACATCCGCCGCCTCGCCTCGCCCGCCCGGCGGGCACTCGCCTGGTTCGCCCTCGGCCAGGCGGCCCTGGCCAAGCGGCCATACAACCTGTTCCACCGCCGCAACCTCTACATGCGAACAGCCGACGTGCCTCGTGGCTTCGGCAACAAGACCACCTGGGACCGACCGTTCGAAGAGCTTTTCCGCCGTTTTGTTGCACAGGCCAACGACGCCGTTTTTGACAACGGGCAGCCGTGCCGCGCGTTGTGCCGGTCCGCGGAAACGCTGGAACCGGGGTACGACCTGGTCTACATCGATCCGCCATACCTCAACGGCAAGGGCGTGGGCGTGGATTACCGCGCGTTCTACCACTTCCTGGAAGGCCTGGTGGAGTACGACGGCTGGGCCGACCAAATCGACTGGACCTCACCCCATCGGCGGCTCGTGCCCCAGCCCGGTGCGTGGACACGTCGTAACGAGATCGGAGCGGCTTTCCAGGCCCTGTTCGCCCGATTCGCCGGCAGCCACGTGGTCGTCTCGTACCGCAGCGACGGCATTCCCACTCCGGTCGAGCTTGCCGCATGGCTGTCCGCGCACAAACGGCGCGTGCGAGTCCTGGAATGCCCGCGTGCGAAGAAGTACGTACTGTCCACAAACGGTCGGGCCCGCGAGCTGCTTCTGGTCGCCACCGATGGCTGACCGCCGGCGGGACTACTTGCGAACGCGGGTCTGCAGCATGGCGCGGACCAGGTTCACCAGGGCCGCCCGCTCGATGGGCTTGGTAAGGTAGTCGTCCGTCCCGCATTCCGTCGCCCGCTCGATGTCGGCGGTCTCGCTGAGGGCGGTCACCATGACGATGGGGATGTCCCGCGTCTCCGGGTTGGACTTCAGTTGCTTGCACACTTCGAAGCCGGACATTTTGGGCATCATGATGTCCAGCAGGATCAGGTCGGGGCGCTGGCGGGCGACCACGTCCATCGCCTCCACGCCATTACGGGCTTCAATCGCGACCACGTCCTCCATGTCTTCGAGGTACGCCAGCAGCAATTCGAGGTTCTGCTCGTTGTCGTCGACCACGAGAACGGTCCACGCATCGCGATTGTTACCGGGATTCGTACCCATACGTCCGTTTCCTTTCCGCCGCTTCCGACCGGCAGGCCCGGTGAATATCTTCCACAATCACCGCGCGACTGCAAGCGGCGGGCGGTTCGGGCCCCCCCGTTGACACCGTATGGCCCGGGCTTCATCATGCGCCCGCCGCGCGTGCCGGCCTTTTCGACGGACGTCGCGGAATACCCTGCGTCCCGGTGCGAATACCCGCATCGAGAGCATCATCCGTGGTCTGGCAGTCATGCAGAACGCCCTCGACACGTTGATCCGCGACGGTTCAAAACTGGCCGACGCGATGCGCTTTCGGGAGTGGTCACCCACGCACCAGGCCCTGGCGGCCACCGTACGCTTTCATCTGGCCCGCGACCGGGAGGCGCCCGCGGCTCAGCTTGTGGGAATCGTCGGCGGGGCCAGCAGCGGCAAGAGCACCCTCTTCAACAGCCTCGCGGGCGGAGAGCACATCAGCACGGTGACCATGGCGTCGCACACCACAAGGGGCGTGGTGCTGG
>CAZBFW010000787.1:0-2384 GCA_964491135.1 uncultured Phycisphaeraceae bacterium
CCGGCAACCTCATGCCGATCGGCGACTACCACCTGGCATTCGCCAGTTCGAACGAGTCCGTGGCGACCGTGGATGCCGGTGGTGCCGTGACGGCCCACACTGTGCCCGTCGGCTTCGATGATACACCCGTGGTGACCGTGTCCGCGGACGGCGTTCCGGCGGACAACGTCGCGATCATCCGGGTCACGGACGCGGACCTCGGGGTGACGCATCAATCGTACGAGGGGACACACGTGGCGTTCTATCTGCCGCCTGAGCTTGAGGGCGTGAACCTGGCAGCCCTCACGACCGACTACCAGGTGGTCCTGGGAACGGATCTGGCGTACGCGGCGCAGCGGGAACTGATGGACACCCTGCCGTTCGGAGGCGGCCGGCAGTATTTTGTGCTGGATGTCGGCAACGACCCGGCCACGTTGCCCTGCGGGCTGAGCGGCAACCCGGTCCGCCTGGGCTGGGAATACGGCAAGCCGATCCACAACAGCTGCTACATCATCAACGTCCCGGAGCATCGGGTCCCCCAGTGGGGCGTCATCTTCCATGAGATGGGACACAACTTCACCTGGGCTTCGTGGTCCTTCGGTCAGTTCTGCACGGCCGGCGACCAGCACGGATGGAAGTACAGCGAGGCACTGGCGTCGATGGCCGGGGCCTGGTCATGGTACCGACTGAACCGGTGCCCCGGCGGGCTGAGCGCCCAGGCCGTGGAGAGCCTGGCCGAGCATTTTCCGAATATCGATCCGGCGCAACGGCTCGCGTTGATCAACTACCAGGGCGCCGGCGCACACTACGCGGACGTGACCGTGGAGGTCATCTGCGACATCCTGTGGGAGGTGTACGACGACTACGGTCCGAAGGCGTGGTTTGATCTCTACAGCACGTTCGTGCCGTTCGACCAGCCCCTGCCGGTGGAACTGGCGGACGAGACCGCCCAGGCTACCTGGATTGTGGCGGCCCTGAGCGCCTCCTCGGGCCAGGATCTGCGCGGCCGGTTCGCGACGGAGTACGGCTTCCCGATCAACGACGGACGTTGGGCGGAAATGCTGAGCGCCGCGCAGGCCAGGATCGACGCGCGTCCCTGGCCGGAGCCACCGCTCGGCGACTTCGACTGCGATGCTGACACGGACCTGGACGACTACCGCACGTTGGCGGCCTGCCTCAACGGGCCGCGCGCAGCCGTCCCGTTTGAGTGCCGCAGAGCGGACTTTGACGAGGACGGTGACGTCGACCTTGCGGACTTCACCGAGTTCCAGATTGCGATCATGATGGAGTAGCGCTTGGCACGGCATCCGGCCGGGCCTGAGGAGTGAGAACCATGAAATCGTACAGACTGATAACCTTTGTGACTGCCGGCGCCGCCCTGATTGCACCCATCCGCGTGCCGGGCCAGGAGCCGCCGACTCCATCCATCGCTGGGTCCGCGGCCCCCGGCAACTGGGATGCGCTCTCGGCCACCGTGATCCCGCAGTTGCTGGCCAGAACCGGTGACGCGTATGTCTTTTCGGTTGTCAGCCAGGCGAGCTGCCAGGTCCGAGTGCAGGTGACCTCGAGCTTCGCGCCAGCCTTTGAGGGCACTCTCCGCTACGCCTGGCACGATGCCAACGGTGACGGCCTCCTGACTTCCGACGAGGTCAACGTCGAGGCAGGCAGCGAGGCATCGCCCCAGGCCGGGGCACTGCTTGACCAGGTCAGCAGGCAGTTCGTGACGCAGGCGCTCGGCAATATCGGTAACCTCCTGCGGCTGAACCAGGTGCAGACCACGCCGACCGAGGACGGCTACGAAGTCGCCCTCACGCCCGGCGGGCCAGACGGCGTGTTCCATTCCCTGGGCATTGCGGAAATGAATCTGAAGCTGTCGCGCGATTATCGCGTGGCGGAAATGCGCGTCCGCACCACGCAGGGCGTGCAGGCCGTGGCCCAGGTTCAGCACCGTGACATCGATGGTCGGTGGTTCGCGACCGGTTTCACCCGCCGGACGTCGCTTCCGGACGGCGGGCTGCTGGCGGAAAACGGGGCGTCCTCGCACGTCCTCGTGGATGGGCTGCCTCTGACCAGCGCCCTGACCATCCAGACCACGGCGTTGAGCCCGGCCGGCGAGACGATCGCGACCATGAATCAGCACTTTTCGTTCGAGGACTGGACCGTGGTCCGGCGCAGCCGGCCGCTGAGCGAACCTCAGATGAACCCGACTACTCAAGGCGCCCCGGACGGAAGGCTCTCTTGCCTTGAGACCGGCGAGGTCCGGACGCGGCGGGAATCCCCGGACCCGGTGATCGCGACTCAACCGGTATCGCAGCTACGCAGCGGAGTGCCTCGCATGGAGAAGTACGTTACCCCGGAAGCCACCTTCGTGCTCTATAAGCCGGAAGGCTGGCCGGTGGCTGAAG
>CAZBFW010000788.1:0-2380 GCA_964491135.1 uncultured Phycisphaeraceae bacterium
GAAGAGCTCACGCCAGTGCCTTCGTGGAAATCTGCGCGGGACGGGAAGAATTCGCAGGTTTGTAGCACGGCGCGGCCCCTGCGGGGCAGGGGGCTCTGCGGCGTTTTTCCCCGGCTGGCCAACCAGGGCATCAGTAAGCTCGATGCTATGAGAGCAGGGGGTCATGTCGACCTAATGCAGTGATACTTTAAGTGATCAGTCTTCGGCACTCTGATCACGGGGTTTCTCGAAAAAACCTGATGGCCGCTTGACAAACCCGTTTGGATGTACTAGAGTGTTAGTGCACTGTTGCTCTCAGACGATCGTACAACGGCAGACGGCCAGCGCGGAGGCGGGCGTATGGATTTCACGATCGATCCGAAAAGCGGGGTCCCATATTACCGGCAGATCATCGACCAAGTGCAATTTGCCGTGGCGGATGGAAGGCTCACTTGCGGCGACAGGCTTCCTACGGTTCGGCAGTTGGCCGTTGACCTGAAGATCAATCCGAATACGGTGGCCCGGGCCTACCAGGAGTTGGAAATCAAGGGCGTGGTGAGCACGCAGATGGGGACCGGGACCTTCATCGGCGACGTCAAGGTGGAAATCACCGAGCTCGAGCGGAAGCGGATGCTGGATCAGATCTGCACGGAGCTGCTGTCGCGGGTTGCGGCCTACGGGTTCACGTCGGCCGAGGTGGCGGAGGCTCTGAAGGAGCGATCCGGGGAGAGTGGATCATGACCGCGCGAACACGAGCCGTTGCGCTGGGCGGAATGACGGTGCTGGGCACCGCGATGTTGCTGATGGCCGGGTTACGCCTGGAGGTCACGGTCAGCGAGGAGCAGGTGAAGGACACCGGGAGTGCGACGAGCACCCGTGCCCTCACGGTGGAAGTGGCGGCCGAGGGACCTTGGCGCTCGTACGAACGGCGGGAGGCCGGCGTGAGATGACGGACCGATTCGGACAAGGAGTGAGGGTACCGGATCCTCCGCGAGCGATTCCGCGATGGTTCTTCCTGCGGCGGATGCGGGCGATGTTCTTCTGTGGCGTGCTCTTCACGGCCCTGGGTCTGGGCCTGGGCAGCGGATTGATCGTGGTTTTGGGCCTGCTGAGTGGCGGCGTATGGCCCGGTACGGACCTGGCCCTGGATCGCCATCATGAGGTGAGCACGGCTACCCTGCTGGCGAAGGAAGTCGTTTGGCATGTGCACGTGAATTCGAAACACCCCTGGAAGCTGCGTTTTCGATTCATGAGCCGCTCAGGCCGGGAGGTGGAGGCTGTCGGCTTCACGTACGACTCTTCCTTCGCGAACAAGGAGCCCGGGGAAACGCTGGATGTGGAGTTCGATCCGGCCGAACCGAGTGTGGCGCGGCCCGTCGGAGGAAGCGTGTCGGTGGTGCACCCTTGGGTGTATCTGCTCATCCTGGGCCTGTTGGGGCCCGAATTGCTGATCGGGGTGACGCTTCTGATTGTGGTGTGGAGGCGCGCCCGCGCCGAAGGAGTACTTCTGGCGTACGGTTCCGGGGCGGAGGCTGAGATCACCCGCGTCCAGCGGCTGAGTCACATCCGTTTCAGCCGGCAGAATCCGTATGACGTGTATTACCAGTTCACGGATCATCACGGGCGGCGCGTGGCCGGCTGTGACCGAACATATCATTACGCCTGGGCCGAGGGGCTGAAGGCCGGCGACTGCGTCGGTGTCGTGTACAACCCCAACGTATCGGCGGCAAACGTCTTGTGGCTTCACGGTGGTGCGAGCGAAGGGCAACCGGATCCCGAGCAAGGGCGTGCGAACCGCATGCCGTGATGAGGAGAAACAGCGATGGTCGCCATGAACATGGGTCTGCCGAAGGTCTCGCCGGAATTCTTCTCGACGACCGCGCGAGCGGATTACCGGTTTGGGCCCTTCAATGCGTTCCTGCTGATCGGCCTGATGCTGATCGGGCTGATCGCGCACGTGGTTCTGTACGAGTTCAGCGTCGTGGCCGTCGTCTTTGTGGTCGCCGCCGCTCTCGTGCTGGCCGGTCTGTTCCGGGCGGCGCAGGTGTGGGAATGCGTGCTCGTCGTGGGCACGGCCACGGCGCTCGTTGGATACCTGATCCTGCGGGAGATGGGCATTCCGCCGCGGGTGCTGGTGGCGACCACGGCGTTGGCATCCCTGCTCGCGCCGTGCATCCAGATTGCGTACCAGTGGGAGCGGGGCGTGCTGCTTCGGTTCGGCAAGTTCGTCGGCATTCGGGGATCCGGGGTGTTCCTGATCGTGCCGGTGATCGACAAGGTGGCGCAGTACGTGGACCAGCGCATCCGGGTCAACGACTTCCGGGCGGAGACCACGCTGACCAAGGACACCGTGCCGAGATCGGAAGAGCACACGTCTGAACTCCAGTCACCGCTCATTATC
>CAZBFW010000789.1:0-2378 GCA_964491135.1 uncultured Phycisphaeraceae bacterium
TCCCGACGCGGCCGCCTCGTGCGAGAAGAGCGTGCCCTCGGCCGGCAGCCACTTGAGCTGCTGGCTCTCGTGCCAGACCTTCTCTTCCACCAGGCCGGCCACGGGCCCGGTGAACTGCACGTCGATCTCCACGGGCTCCTCGTCGGACTGGGTGATGCCGAAGCAACTGTGGAACTGGCGCTCCAGGTCAAAATCCGCGGGGCGATCGAACCGCGCGTTCGTGCCGTTCGCATCGGTGATGCGGATGATCTTGAAGACGCGAATGGCGTCTGCCCGGTGGGACCGTCCGACGGCGAACAGGTCGCCATCGTAGTACACGAGGCCGTAGGGGTCGAAGCGCGTCGTGTACTCCTCCCCGCGCCAGAGGGCTCGATAGCGGATTTCCACGGTCCGGCCGGACCGGGCGGTTTCGGTGAGCACGCGGATGATCTCGGCCCGGGGGGCGTAGTCGGTAGTTCCGATTCGTCGGACGTAGAGCGTGTCTTCCAGTTCCGCGAAATAGTCCAGTGCCTGGGCGGGGACGTGGCTGCGGATCTTCGTCAGAAGCGAGTGCAGCCCCTCCGCGAACGGCGTGCCCGAGAGCGGAGCGAACATCCGATCGGCGAGGTGAAGGGAGATGGCCTCGGTCAGGCTGAGGGTCAACGGTCCGGTTCGAAAGAAGTCATGCGGCATTCGCCAGAAGCGCTTGCCGTACTCGTCGTCCTCGTGACGCACGGGGAAGCCCAGCTCCTGGAGCATCTCCAGGTCTCGCTGCATGGTGCGTTCACTGACGGACAGGTCTTCCGCGAGCTGTCGCAGGGGGATGCCCTCCCCCCGGGTCTGGAGCGCCTTCAGCAGCATCCACTGTCGTTGGAGTTGTTCGCCTCGGGCCATGGGATGGGACTCCTCTCACCCGGGTTGACTGGTCTGCCGGCCATCGTAGCGTTTCCGGACGACGGCCGCACCCCCGGGGCGTCGGGCCGAAACCGCCGGGGTCCCGGGCGCGTGGCCTGGGGATCGCGTTGTTTCCGACAAGGATTTACACGTCGTTGCGGCCGTTGACGTGGATCGGTGTTATGCTGGGGAAGGTTCGCGGCGGAGGGGATTCTGCCGGGAGTGCGCATGGTCACGTGTCGTCGGGCGTTTACGCTCATTGAGCTGCTGGTGGTCGTGTCGATCATCGGATTGTTGATTGCCATCCTGGTGCCGTCTTTGAAAAGGGCACGGGAGTCGGGCAAGCGCACACATTGCGCGGCGAACCTCAAGGCCATTGGAGTGGGCATGTTGGTCTACCTTGAGCAGAACAATGACCGACTCCCCTTTGCGTCCATGATGCCATCCATCGGCCCGATGCCGCTGGACGCCGTCCCCGACCAGGAGCCGATCTTCATCGCGGACGTGCTTCAGCCGTTCCTGGGCAAGCAGACGCAGGTGTTCCGATGCCTGAGTGACACGCCCGGGCGGTTTCCGCGGGACGAGCCGAACGAGGGCAAGAGCTACTTCGAATCGGAGAAGAGCAGTTACATCTATCGCACGGGCATCTCCGTGGCGGGCGGAATGACCACCATGGGCAAGTCCGTGCCGGAGGCGGCTCGTTTTCTGGAAAGTCTCATGCCGGTGAAGGTGCCGGACAACTCGTTCTGGATTCTGCAGGACTACAACAACTTTCACGGCAAGTCCGGTGAAAGGGGCGCCCGCCGGTACCTGTACAGCGACGGGCGGGTGTCTGACTTCGAGAACATCTGACGGAGAATGATCATGGCCAAGACCGTTCGCAAATCCGCGTGGCTTTGGGGCAGCATTATGGCCGTTGTGGCGGTGGCGTCGGTCGGCGTCTGGTACGCCGTGGCCCACACCGGTGATGCGGGTCCGCAGGTGCCGGAGGGCTACAGCGTCGAGGACATCCAGGCAGCCGCGGACGATCCGGCCAAGGCGGTGGCCAAGGCCAACGAATTTTTCCGGCGCGAAGACCTGACCGAAGAGCAGCGGCACGCCGTTTTTGAAAATATGCGCCAGGTCATGGAAGAGCAGCTCGACAACAACATCGACGAGTGGATGGGCGCCGCACCGGACCAGAAGCTGGCCGTGCTCGACCGGCACATCGACCAGATGCAGGCCTTCATGAAAGAGATGGAGAAGCACCGCGCTGAGTGGGAGAAGCGGCGCGAGGAAGAGCGCAAGCGCCGAGAGGCCGAACGGAGCGGGGACGGCAATGACAACCAGGCCGAGGGAGACCGCGGCCCCGGCGGGCGGTGGCGAGAGCGCATGGCCACGCCCCAGGGCCGCAAGGAGGCGACGGAATCGCGCGATCCGGACCAGATGGCCCGCCGCATGGGTTATTTCAGCGCCATGATGGGCCGGATGAAGGCCCGCGGCATCGACATGCCCTTCGGCCCCGG
>CAZBFW010000790.1:0-2370 GCA_964491135.1 uncultured Phycisphaeraceae bacterium
TGCAGGCGGGCGTCCGGCACACCGACGGCAACGTGTACCTCGCCCAGATGTGCGACCTGCTCACGCCGGATGACGTGGACGGCTTCGCGATTCACTCGTACGCCGCCCCGTGGAACAGCGTCGGCGTCTCACGCATGGAGTTCCAGGGCGGATACATCAGTCAGCTCGCCATCATCGACGACAAGGGATTCGCCAACAAGCCGGTCCACATCACAGAGTGGAACCGCCGCGTGGAGAACACCGGCTCACCCTATACGGACGAGGCCAACAGCGCTCAGTTCCTGCACGGCGCCTTTGCCGACCTGCACGCCTGGAACCAGACTCCCGGCGCGCACCCCATCAGCAGCGCATGCTGGTTCATATACCAGGAAGACTCGAGTTGGCTGCAGTACTCCATCGAGTCGCTGCATTCCATCGGTCCGAGCGGGTACAACGCCGACCTGTACGACGCCTTCCAGTACGCCTGCACCCAGAATTACCCGACCGCCGCGCCCTCGGGCTCGGCGGTGACACGCATGTACACCGGGACCCCGACGGGCACCAACGTCGCCCGGACGGCCACCGCATCCGCGGACTCGATGTACAACACCGCCAGCGCTCCGGCCAAGGCCATCGACGGGATCGTGGCTGCCGACAGCAAGTGGACCAGCACGGGCTCGTCGGCCACGCACTGGCTGCGGCTGGATCTGGGCGCGGAGTATCCCCTGTCGGGCATGATTGTGCGCCACGCCGGGGCCGGCGGTGAATACACCTACTACAACACGGAGGTTTTCCAGCTCCAGACCGCGCCGTCCGCGGCGGGCCCCTGGGAAATGGATGCGTCGATATACAACGGCAGCCAGGAACACGTGACCGGCCGCCGGTACTACGTGCCCCGGTTCACGCGGCACGTCCGGCTTTACATCACCGACCCCGGGATTGACAATTACGCCCGGATTCCGGAATTCGAGGTGTATGCCGCGGTCCTGGGCGATCTGGACGAAGACGGCGACGTGGACCTGGCGGATTACTCGCGATTCCAGGAATGCCACGGCGGCACGGACGTGGCACAGCGTGAGCCCGACTGTTTCGCCGCCCATTTTGACGCCGACGACGACGTGGACGGCGCGGACGCCGCGGGCTTCGTCAACGCTCTTACGGGCCCGACTCCGTAAGCACGACACTCGATCCGCAGGAGAGTCATGACACACGCATCAATGACACGCCGCGAGCGCGTGATCGCCGCACTGCAGGGCCGGACACCCGACCGGATCCCGCGGCACTACGGCGCCCTGCCCGGCTTCTGCCGCAACTTCCCCGGGGCCATCGAGCGGATCGATGCCCGGTTTCCCCAGGACGTCGCCGACTGCGGATACCGCCTGCCCGCCGGGGCCGTTCAGGGTGACCCGTTTGAGATCGGCACGTACGTGGACGAATGGGGCTGCCCGTTTGAAAACGTCCACTACGGCGTCATCGGGCAGGTCAAGCACGCCATCATCGCCGACTGGAGCGACCTGGATCACTTCAAACCGCCGCTGCACCTGGTGGGCGCCGGCATGGACGTGGTCAACCGTACGTGCGAGGCGACCGACGCCTTCACCCTGAGCCCCATCCCGATCCAGCCGTTCGAGCGAATGCAGTTTCTCCGCGGCACCGAGAACCTGATGGTCGACTTTCTCGATCAGCCGGACGGGCTCTTCCACCTGCGGAACATGGTGCACGAGTTCAACCTGGCCTGGCTGGACAGTTGGTGCGCGTCCGCGGTGGACGGCATCCTGATCGCGGACGACTGGGGCACGCAGCGCGCCCTGCTGATATCGCCTTCAATCTGGCGTGATTTCTTCAAGCCGCTGTACGCCGATTACATCGCCGTGGCTCGCAAGGCCGGCAAGTTCACGTACATGCACTCCGACGGCTACACACTCGACATCATCGAGGACCTGGTGGAGCTGGGTCTGGACGCCCTCAACGGCCAGGTGACCTGCATGGACATGGCGGAGCTGTCGCGCCGGTTCCGCGGCCGGATTACCTTCTGGGGCCAGATGGACCGTCAGCACATGCTTTGCTTCGGCAGCACGGACGACGCGCGGCGGGCCGTGCACGAGTTCTACGACCATCTGGCCGCCCCCAACGGCAGCCGGGTCGTCTGCCAGATGCACATCGAACCCACCGCCCGCCCCGAAAACGTGGAAGCGGTTCTGGACGAGTTTGAGAAGATCCGCCTCCCGTCCAGGTAAACGCGGAAACACAAGAACGCAGAAACGCTAAAACACGCATTGCTGCTCTGCAAACACCGCTTGATTGAGATTCGCCGCTCTGAAAATCCGCCGAGTCTCGGGTGCCATGCCCGTAGGCTTCAGCCTCGGGCATGTCCTGTTGGGTGCCATGCCC
>CAZBFW010000791.1:0-2369 GCA_964491135.1 uncultured Phycisphaeraceae bacterium
CAGGCGGTAGTTCTTCAGCGGCTTCTCATCGGCGAAGCTGCGGTCCAGGTTGGTATCGATGTAGAAGACCGCATCGTCGTCGCCATCGCCCTCGTGCGAAACGACGCAGATCGGGAACTCGTCCTCCGTCTCGCCGTTGTCGTTGACGTCCGACACGCCGCTGTTGACGAGCACGGACTCCTCAAACATGCCAAACCAGTAGATCGGCTCGGCGCCGGAGACGGGCGGGGGCGTATACTCGATGGGCAGGCCCTCGTCGTCGGGCCGGACCAGCTTGCCCGTGACGGCATCCGGGCGGATCCGCTGCAATTCCACGTCCCCCTGCCCGGTGAAGTCCTGCACGTCAATGACCTTCACCTCGCCCGTCGACGTGCGAAGCAGGCCGGGGATGGTGGGGTCCACGCCCGTGTCCATCACGGCGATGACCACGCCGCGTCCGTCCGAGCTCGGGTTGGCCTTCAGGAACGCGTCCACGTTGCACGTGGACAGCGAAAGCTGGGTCCAGGGTTGCGTGGCCTGCGTGGTCTGGGCCATCGCGCAGCCGCTCGGAGCAAGCAACAACACAGCAGCCAGAATCGTGATCGGACGCATTCCAGATTCCTCCTCAGGGAAGTGGGCCAACCGCAAAGCACGACAGGATAAGAAGCCGGGGCTGAAAACAGAAGCCTGTCGCTCGTCGGAAATTGTAGCAGCACTCGATCGGCGCCCCGGCCGCCGTCACTCGGTGCCGGCGCTCGCGCCGGCCGCCACGTCCTCCCCGTGCCGGTCGTGGCGGACCACTGCAGGCCAGTTCCTCTCCGCAGAGTACCAGCGATGGATCACCGCCCGGAACGCCTCGGATGTCTTGACCACCGCGAAGTCGTCGCGGACCTGCACAGCATACGGATGATGCGCGCTGTACTTGATGCCGAACTTCCGCATCACCTGGCAGCCGTGCGCTTCGCCATAGACCCGAACCACCTCGTCGAAGTGCTCCGCGATCACCCGCCCCTGCTGAGGCACGGACGGCGGCGGCGGAAGCGGCTGGCCGGCGTGCAGCGCCCGGCAATCCGTAAAAATCCACGGGTTGCCGATGCACCCGCGGGCGATGGTCACGCCGTCCACCCCGGTTTCCGCGATCATCCGCAGACACCGCTCCGCGCTAAAAAGGTCTCCGCTGCCCAAAACCACGCGGTCCCCCACGTGCTGCTTGACCCGTCGCACGAAGGACCAGTCGCTCGGACCGACGTACCGCTGCCGCACCGTCCGGCCATGCACCGTGACGCTGGCCACGCCCTCCGCAAAAGCCCCGTCCAGTATCTCGAAGAAACTGCGCTCACTGGCCGGCGTGTCGTCCATGCCCCGGCGCATCTTGACCGTCACCGGGCACCGGCCGGCCACGGCCTGGACGACGCCGCGAACAATCTCCAGCGCGGTCGCCGGTTGTGAGAGCAGAAATCCGCCGCGGCAGCGACCCAGCACCTTCTTCACCGGGCAGGCGAAGTTGATGTCGATCGCATCGAACCCGGCCACCACCATGTCGGCCGCGGCCGGGCCGAAGGCGTCCGGGTTTGCCCCCATGAGCTGCCCGCCCACGGGATGGTCGTCCGGCTCCACGTGGAGAATGCGCCGGCGCGTCTTGCCTTTCTGCACGACGAGCTTGTCGAGCACCACCTCATTCAGGGTGTACGCCGCTCCGAACCGTCGAGCCATGCGGCGCATGGGCAGGTCGCTGTAGCCGCTGAGCGCGGCCTGCACGAAGGGAACGTCCAGTTGCAGCGATCCGATGGTCAGCACCGTGCGAGAGTCCCCCGCTCAAGGCTTGCCGGCCGCACTCCCCTGCGGTGCCGAGGCCGGCGTTGGACCCGCTTTGAGCCCGCGTGATCGGGCCTCTGGCCTGGAAGAGAATACCCTCTTCTGGGCAGCCGGGATCTTCCTGGCGGCTTCGCTGTCGGCCGCGTAGCACACATCCCCCTGCACGTCGGCGACCAAAGCCTGCTCGGCGGGCTCGCCGACGTAGGAAACCAGGAACCCGGCCACCCGCTTTTCGATGCCGTCCACCTGGCCGAAGAGATTCGTACCGTGGGCCTTGTCTCCGTCTTTCGAGCCGGGCGCAGTGATTTCCACGGTTGCCTCCTTGTAGACCGCCTGGAGGGCGTCGCACGCCTTCCGTTCGCCCGGGGCCGCCATCAGGAGAACCGCCCTGCCGCCCTTCTCCGCGATCTGGGTCATGTGGCTCAGCGAGTCCACGCCCAGGTACCCTTCGCCCGGCGAAAGGCACACGACAGCATCCACCGAACGATCCTGTCGCGCGTAGTCCAGCGCCACGCTGCACCCCACGCTGGCCCCGACCAGGGCCAGTCGCGACAGGTCGCACTGCGGCTGCTTCG
>CAZBFW010000792.1:0-2358 GCA_964491135.1 uncultured Phycisphaeraceae bacterium
CCTGCACCGCCGATACGCTCAGCAGGCTGGCGAGGATCGCCAGCACGGCAAACACCCCCCAGTTGTGCTGCAGCCAGCCCCGGGACTTCAGGAACGCCCACGATCCGAAAGTCGCCCCGAACAGGTAGACCAGCGCCATGAGAAACGCCAGCGCCAGGTACGAGGCGCCCGTGGCCTGGAAGCCGACAACCTCCTGCAGGTACGGAAACAGCGGGTACGTCGAGACTGCCTGCCCCGTCTCGATCGCCAACGGACGAAAGCCCAGCACCACTCTCAGAAACGTCTCGCTATTGCCCGGGGGCTCCAGCAGGTCCCGCACCGCGGCACCCACGTAGATCAGCCGGCCCCGGCCCACGCCCCGGCTCGAAATCAGAACGGTCGACGCCGGCCCCTCCGCACCCGCGACGGAAAGATCATCCTCCAGAATGGACTCGACCAGCGGGGCCTCTCGCAACGTCGCCTGCATGACGGAAATCCCGTCGCGGTATCCGGCATCCGCCTGCCCCTCCAAGCCGGCCCTCAGCAACTGGCGCCGAAACGTCGGCAAATCCTCCGTCCGAACCACCTTCCCGAATTTCACAGGCAGCAACGGCTCGAACACCTCGGATCGCGCCAGTGTGTCGGCACGCGCCGCGGAGGCAATCAGCAGCGTGCCCCCCTGCCGCACCCACTCCACCAGCGCCAACTGCTGGGATGGCGTCAGGTCCGTCACATCCGCGTGGTCCCAGATCACATGGTCCACGATCTCCAGCCCGATCCACCGGTTGGGAAGCTGCGCCGGCGATCGGGTAACCAGGTGGACCGGAGCGCGAAGCCGCTCCGACTGCCGAATCGAATCCACCTTGCCCAGCATCTGATTCGCCGAAGCCACATAAAGCACCAGAGGCTCCCGGTCCGGAATGACCTCCAACGCGAAGTTCGGCACCAGCCGGGTCACTACCTGCCCGCCCGAAACCACCGGCACCACTCGGCCGCTCTTGTCGTACAGACTCACGGCAATCGAAGGATCGCCGGCAGCCCCGATCACCGTGTACAACTCAAAGAACTGAAAACCCGTGTCCGGGGTCAGGTAGACCGGCCGCGCGTCGTAGCAGAAGTCTCCGTCGGAGTCCCGCTGCTCTACCCGCAGCTCCCCCTCGAAGCTGTTCTCTCCGTCCACGGCCAGACTGACCACGATCGGAACCCACGAACCCGCGCGAACGCCGCACCCCGGGCCCGCCACATCCGGCCCCGAACGATAACCCACGCTCTCGATGTCCCCCGTGATCCGGCCCATCGCCGGGAGTGCAGCCAGCAGGACAAACAGCCCTGCGGCCAACGCCCACTTCAACGTCAGAACGCGCGACGGAACCTTCGGGCAACGTGCCCCCGATCCGCACGCCGAACGAGTAGACGCGATTCCGCGCATCGGGTCACTCCGTACGTAACGTCACTGCAGACCTGGACTTACCTCGTCGAGGAAGACGCGAAGAAGTGGAGCCAACGTTGCCGTTCGGGTCGCCCTTTCCAATCGACGACCCATTCTATCCGCGTCCCCGTCGACCGGCAACCGGGCGGGCCGTCGCCCGGCTCCCGTCCTCCCACATTGTACACGATCGAAGGCCAAGCTACGATTCCAATGCAGGCCGGAGATTCAAATGCCGTCCATCCGCGTCGGAACCTCGGGATGGTCTTACCAGAACTGGATCGGGCCTTTCTACCCGCCCGGGACGCCCGCGCGCGACTTCCTCCCCTGGTACGCCGGTCGTTTCAACGCGGTTGAGGTCGATTCGACGTTTTATGCAATACCGCCGGCCGGCCGTGCAGACACCTGGGCCGCTTCCACACCCCTAGACTTCCGCTTCTGCCTGAAGGTCCCGCAGGTCATCACGCATGAGAAAGCCCTGCTGGACTGCGACGAGGACCGCGACGCATTCCTCCGGGCCATCGAGCCTCTGGGGTCCAAGGCATACTGCCTGCTCCTCCAGTTTGGATACTTCAACAAACGGGCGTTCCGCCACGCCCATGAATTCTTTGATCGACTGGACAATTTCCTACAAAAATACCCCGGTCCCGTGCCCCTCGCCGTCGAAATCCGCAACCGGGCCTGGCTGACGCCGGAGTTCTTCAGATTGCTTCAGTCGCACCGAACGGCGTACTGCCTGGCAGACCAGGCATGGATGCCGCCGGCCGAGGAGGTGCTCGCCCGTCATAACGTGCTGACCGGCGATTTCCTGTATGTCCGCCTGATTGGAGACCGAGCGGGCATCGAAAAGGTCACCAAAACCTGGGACCGGGTGGTCGTGGACCGAACCGAGGCCATCCGCCGCCAGATCGGAAGAGCGTCGTGTAGGGAAAGAGTGTAGGATAGGGGGTGGG
>CAZBFW010000793.1:0-2357 GCA_964491135.1 uncultured Phycisphaeraceae bacterium
CGAGATAATGAGCGGTGACTGGAGTTCAGACGTGTGCTTCTTCCGATCTGTTGCCGAAGCGGATGCGCCGCCGCACCAGGTCCGTCGAGATGCGCACGTAGTCCGCGTGGCTGCGGTACAGGTCGGGCACGTCCAGGTTGGCCGGGTTGGGGAAGCGCGCCAGCCGGTTCGAGTCGCACTCGGTCAGCACGATCACGGCGCGCCCGTCGCACCACTCGGCCCGCAGCGGCGAAGCCGCGCCCATCGCGTTGAACAGGGCCGAGAAGGCCCGCAGGACGCGCGCCCCGCGGATGTACGCGGCGTCGCGGAAGGCCGCCAGCGTGCTCACCCCGCTGCCGTCGCCGGGCTGGTGCAGGAAGTCCAGCGAGAGCAGCGGCTCCGGCAGCGACACGTTCACGTGCACGCCCGCCGTGGCCAGGGCAACGCCGAACAGGTCGACGCAGCGCTCCAGGTAGCGGCGCTTGGTCAGCTCCCACTCGCGCGGGATCGAGTCGTACGCCACCTCCAGCGGCCACAGCACGTTGCCGTGCCACGGGTACAGCCGCTCGCCGAACGAGAAGCCGGCGGCGTTGAGCGCGTTCAGCATGCAGCCCTCAAGGATGCGGGCCTCGAACAGCACCCCGCGCAGGTCGTAGTAGGGCCGCGTGATCCACTCGGTCATCCAGTGGAACACCTCGAGCTCGTTGCGGTCGGCCAGCGCCGGCGGGATGAAGTCGCGGCGCAGCACCTCGCTGAACGAGCGGGCCGCCGGCCCCGCGCCGACATGGTGCAGCGGGCGGAACGCGGCATTGCTGACGTTCCACTCAACCTCCAGCCCGGCCGTCCCGCGCTCGAAATTCGACTGCAGCGCGGCCCCGCGGGCCAGTTGGTACTTCTCGGCGAAGCGCCCCAGTTTGACGGCGGTCATCTCGCTTCGATCCTTCGCGGGCGCAAGCCCGTCACGACTCCAGCGCGGCCAGTCCCTGCATCAGCCGCTCCAGCGCGCCCGCCGTCCGCTCCGGCGGCGTGGCGTACGAGAAGCGGATCCAGGCGTCGCCGAACGACGAGAAGAACGAGCCCGGCACCACCGCCACGCCGTGCTGCTCCGCCAGCCGCTGCCCCAGGGCCTCGGAGCTCGGCAGCCCCGCCGCCCGCAGCCACGGCGCCACGTTGATGAACGCGTAGTAGCCCTTGCCCGTGATCGCCGTCAGCCCGCGCTGCGCCACGAACTCGTTCACCAGCCTGCGGCTTGCGTTGGTCGGCCCGATGATCGGCGCCGCCGCCTGCCCGAAGCCCGCCCGGTACGCCGCGATCGCCACCGCCTGGCTGTGGTAGCTCGGGATCACCGCGTGCGACGCACGCCCCGCGAGGAACTTGATGATCTCCTCGCTGGCCAGCAGGTGCGAGTTGCGCACGTTCGACGCCCCCAGCGACTTCGTGATGCCGTCGAGGATCATCACCCGCGGCCGCTCCTGCGCGTCGAACTGCGGCAGGAACGTGTTCACGTCCATCGGGGCCTCGTCGGTCACCCAGTGGTACATCCAGTCGTACAGCACGTAGCCGACGCCCGCCGCCAGGGCGGCCTTGCCCAGCGACACCTGCCGCTCGGTCGTGAGGGTCTTGCCCGTGGGGTTGTCCGGGCAGGTGATGACGATGCCCGCGATCCGCCGCCCCGTCGCCGCCGCGAACCGCACGCACTCGGCGATTGACTCCGGCGTGTAGGCCCACCCGTCGCGCTCGTCGCCCGGCGCCAGCAGCACGTTGCCACCGATGCCGTACGGGCCCCAGTTGTAGCTGATCCACGGCACGCGCGTCGTCAGAATGACGTCGCCGATCCGTCCCGCGCCCAGCGTCAGCATGGCCGTGTAGGCCTTGATGAGGATGTCGCGCCCGCCCACGCCGGCCAGCACGTTGGCCGGGCCCAGCCCCAGCCCGCTGTTCGGCTTCCAGTAGTCCTCGATCACCGACGTGCGGAACTCGTCGCAGCCGTACGGCATGTCGTACGCCGTGCCCTTGCGGCACTGCAGCTCGTGGGCCGCGTCCAGGATCGCCCGCGGCACGCCGGGCAGGCTCGCCCCGCCGTCGCCCTGCGACGCGTCGAAGACCTGCCCGCCCGGATTGTGCTCCAGGTACGTCTTCAGCGACTTGTTGATGAGGAACATCCGCGAGGGCGGAATCGCCGCCATCCGGCCCGGATAGTCGTGGACGGGAACCAGGTTCGGCTGCGGCACGACATACTGCGGCCCTTGCTCAGTGGCTGACATGCTGCGGCTTTCTTTGTAAGTACCGGGGAGACAACGACCGGCCGGACCGCTGCACCCAGCGGCACCGGGGGCCTGCCACGAACCCGGACAGTATAGCATTCCAGTTGCCCCCCA
>CAZBFW010000794.1:0-2353 GCA_964491135.1 uncultured Phycisphaeraceae bacterium
CCAGGTCACCATTGACGAGGAGCTGTTGAACCGGGGCATCCTGCTGTACCGGATCGAGGAAGGCCCGAGGGTTCGCGTGCGCAAGATCCTGTTCGAGGGCAACGACGCCATCGCGCCCACCAAGCTCCAGCAGCAGATTCAGACCCAGACGTACATGTGGATCTTCCGGCCGGGCCTCTACGACGCCGATCAGGTGGAGAGCGACGCGACGGCGGTCCAGTCTTACTATCGCGACCAGGGTTTCCTGGACGCCCGCGCCACGTGGCGGGTGGAACGGAGCCCGGACGGCGAGGAACTGACCATCTGGTTCACCATCGTGGAGGGGCCGCGGTATACCATCGAGAGCATTGCGTTCGAAGGGAACCAGGTCTTCACCGACGAACAGGTGCTGGCCGAGCTGACCATGGCCGTCGGCAATCCCATCGTCAAGACGGAACTGGACCGCGACGTGAAGCGGCTGCAAACGCTCTATGGTGAGATTGGGTACATCTACGCCGAGGTGCAGGCCGTCCAGGTCTTCTCGGCGACGCCCAACCAGGTGCTCGTCACGGTGCGGATCACGGAGGGGGAGCAGATCCGCGTGGGGCGGATTGTTGTTCGAGGCAACGAACGAACGAAGGACAAGGTGGTCCGCCGGCAGTTGGAGCTGTTTCCGGGCGATCTGTTCAACCTGACCGAGGCGAAGAACGCGGAGGAGCGGCTGGTTCAGACGCAGATCTTCTCGCGGGCCAGCGTCTCGCCGGTGGGCGAGGAACCGGGCGTGCGCGACATCGTCGTGAACGTGGAGGAGGCCGCCAAGGCCGGCGACTTCCTGTTCGGGGCCGGAGTGACCAGCGACAGCGGGCTGGTCGGCTCCATCATGCTGGACATCAAGAACTTTGACGTGTTCGACTTTCCGCGGAGCTTCCGCGAGTTCATCCGGCTGAAATCGTTCCACGGCGCGGGCCAGCGGCTGCGGATCGAGGCCCAGCCCGGCACGGAGTTCAACCGCTTCCGCATCGACTTCACGGAACCGTTTCTGCTGGACAAGCCGATCCAGTTCGGACTGGGGTTCTATTACTTCGAACGCGAGCGAGACTCGTACGACGAGCGGCGGGTCGGCGCCAACATGAGCTTCGGCCGGCGCATGCACTGGTCGTTCCTGGAAGGGTGGTACAGCGAACTCGCCTTCCGCGTGGAAAACGTGAACATCTCGGACCTGCACTTCTTCGCCCCGGAGCAGGTAGAGGACGACAAGGGCGACAACCTGATCACCAGCGCGAAGATTTCCCTTGTGCGAGACCGGACGGACAGCCGCTTCGTACCCACGAAGGGCGACCGGTTCACCATTTCCTACGAGCAATACGGGACGTTCGGCGGTGACATCTTCGGATCGCTGGTCTCCAGCTACGCCTGGCACAAGACGCTGTACACGGACGTGGAGGACCGCAAATCGGTGCTCACCCTGCGGGCCCGTGGCGGGGCCATGTTCGGCGACGCCCCGGTGTTCGAGAAGTTCTACGCGGGCGGAATCGGGTCGCTGCGCGGCTTCGAGTTCCGCGGCATCTCACCACGCGAGGGCTTCAAGGACTTCACCATCGGCGGCAACTATATGCTCCTGACGGGTGCGGAATACTCTTTCCCCCTCTTCGCCGACGTCATCCGCGGCGTGTTCTTCACCGACATGGGCACCGTGGAGGAGGATTTCGAGATCACCACCTGGCGGGCCTCTGTGGGCTTCGGCATCCGACTGCAGGTCGACTTCTTCGGCCCCGTGCCCATGGAGTTCGACTTGGCCGTTCCGGTCTCCTCAGACAAGGACGACGACGAACAGATATTCAGTTTCTTCATCGGCACCGTGTTCTGACCAACCGGGCTGAGCCGCCGGCCAGATACCGGCCTTTGCACAGACGTTATCGCCCCTTGATTCCCCTAAATCACGCTCCGGCCCCTGCCGATAGCTCCCTGGTGAGCATTGTCCGCGATCGGAGCGGACGCTCGGCCGCCGGCAGGACCGGCCGCCCCGGCACCCCGCGCATCCCGCGCGGGCTACGCCGTCGGAAGCCCTGGTTTGGAAAGGAATGGCGATGAGCAAGGACCGGCTTGGCGTGGCGCTGGCCGTTGTGCTGGGACTGACCGCGGCCACCCAGGGGCAGTATGTCACCATCAGCATACTGAACACGACCCCGGAGTGGGGTGACTTCACGGTCGAGCCGGACGCCCTGAGCTACGAGGTGGGCACGGAGATCACCCTGACGGCCATTCCCGCCGAAGGGTACGCGCTGGTCCGCTGGGAGGGAGATTTCATCTCGTACTCCGATACGCTGACGTTCAAGGTGCAGGACGTGCTGAACGTCTCCGTCTCGTTCGCGCC
>CAZBFW010000795.1:0-490 GCA_964491135.1 uncultured Phycisphaeraceae bacterium
TCGTCCAGATGGAAGACGTGATGGAGGCCGTCGAGGGCTGCGTGGCCGGCATGTTCCGCGTGGCCAAGGACATCGAGGTTCCGCGGCCGTTCCGGCGGATCAGCTACTCGGAGGCAATGGACCGGTTCGGCATCGACCGGCCGGACATGCGGTTCGGGCTGGAGCTGCGCGACATCACGGACGTCGTCCGCGCCTGCGACTTCCAGGTGTTTTCGAGCGCCGTGCAGTCCGGCGGCGTCGTGAAGTGCCTGGTGGTCAAACCAGCGGAGGGGGCCGACCGGCTGACTCGCAAGATCACCGACGGCCTGACGGAGGAACTCAAAGGCATCGGCGCCGGCGGGATGCCGGTGACGAAGGTCGTCTCGGGCAACCGCGGCCTGGAGTTCTCCACGGGCGTGGCCAAGTTCCTCCAGCCGGTGTGCGAGCCCCTGTGCCGCCAAGCGGGCGCGGGTCCGGGTGATTTTCTGTTTTTCGGGGCGGGCAAATACGG
>CAZBFW010000795.1:500-2349 GCA_964491135.1 uncultured Phycisphaeraceae bacterium
GCAAATACCTGCACCACGCCCGAACGCGGCTGATCGAGATTCTGGAGCTCAAGCCGTCCACGGAATGGGACCTGCTCTGGGTCGTCGACTTCCCGATGTTCGAGTGGGATGACACGGATAAGCGCTACTTCAGCACGCACCACCCGTTCACCGCCCCGCGCGACGAGGACGTGGCCCGGCTGAGCACGGAGCCCGACAAGGTCCGGGCCAAGGCGTACGACCTGGTGCTCAACGGCACGGAGATGGCCGGCGGCAGCATTCGTATCCACCGCCGCGACGTGCAGCAGACGGTGTTCAAGCTGCTGGGCATCAGCGAGGAAGAGGCCAAGGTCAAGTTCCAGTTTCTGATGGAGGCGTTGCGGTTCGGCGCGCCGCCGCACGGCGGGATCGCATTCGGGCTCGACCGCTGGGTGATGCTGTTTACCGGCAAGGAGAGCCTGCGCGACGTGATCGCGTATCCCAAGACGCAGCGGGCGGTCTGTCCGCTGACGGAGGCGCCCGGCCCGGTGGCTGACGAGCAGTTGCGGGATCTCGGCATCGATCTGCGTCCGGAGGTGCGGGCCCGGCTCGAGGAGAAGGCCGCCTCCGCCAAACAGACCGTGCATCGGGCGCACGACGAGGAACAGTAGGCAACCAGACACCGGGCGAATCCGCGCCACCGGTTGCCGGACCCGGCAAAGCGTGGCACAATCGTCTCATGCACGTGAGCATCAACGGAATCCATGAGGCCGTCGCCGACGGTCTGACGCTGGCTGACCTGCTGCAGCAGCGCGGGACCGATCCGCGCCGCGTCGCAATCGAAGTGAACAAGGAACTGGTGGTCCGTGCAGAGTACGGCACAACTCGAATCAACGAGGGAGACCGGATCGAAATCGTCACGTTTGTGGGAGGCGGATAATGAAGGAAGATACGTTTCGCGTGGGGCCGTTCACGTTTGAGTCTCGCCTGTTCGTGGGCACGGGCAAGTACGCGACTCACGAGCTCATGGCACAGGCCCTGGACGCCTCCGGGTGCCAGGTGGTCACCGTGGCCATTCGGCGCGACGTCATGGGCGAGGACGGCAAGCCCCGCAAGGACAACATTCTCGATTTCCTCGATATGAAGCGATACACCGTGCTGCCGAACACGGCCGGCTGCTTCAACGCGGACGACGCGATCCGCTCCGCCCGGCTCAGCCGGGAGCTGCTGGAGGGCCTGGACAACCCGGGCGCAAAATGGGTGAAGCTGGAAGTGCTCGCGGACAAGAAGACCCTGCTGCCGGACCCCGTCGGCACGCTGCACGCTACGGAAAAGCTGGTCTCGCTGGGCTTCACCGTGCTGGTCTATACGAACGACGACCCGATCCTGGCCCGCAAGCTCAAGGAGGCCGGCGCCACGAGCGTCATGCCGGCTGGCGCCCCGATCGGCAGCGGCCAGGGCATCCTGAACCCCAACAACATCCGCATCTGCCTGGAGTATCTCAAGGAAGGCGACCCGGATTACCCGGTGATCGTGGACGCCGGCGTGGGGACCGCCTCCGACGTGACGATCGCCCTGGAACTGGGCTCCGACGGCGTGCTGTTGAACACGGGCATCGCCAGCGCGAAGGACCCGCTGCGCATGGCCCGGGCTATGAAAGCCGCCGCCGAGGCCGGCCGCCTGGCGTACCGCTCCGGCCGGATTCCAAAGAAACTCTACGCCACGGCGTCATCCCCGATGGAGGGGGTGATTGGGAAGTAGGGGGTCGGGGGTCGGGGGTCGGGGGGTCGGGGGGCAGGGATTGGGGGGGGGCAGGAGCCAGAGTACTTGAGAGGCTTGTAAGGTGAGATCGGAAGAGCACACGTCTGAACTCCAGTCACCGCTCATTATC
>CAZBFW010000796.1:0-2345 GCA_964491135.1 uncultured Phycisphaeraceae bacterium
CAACTTGGCGATACGCGATCACCTCCTTTCGGTTAACCTGTCCAGCAGACCGGGCGGACCCGTCGTCCACCCGCGTCAGGACTCCAGTTTCTTGCCCCGCGTGGCGATTTCGAGGAGGCAGCCGTCGATGAACTTCTCCAGCGGGAAGTTGCCGAGGGATCGACCCTCCCGGTCGTTGACGTTGACCGTCCGTTCGGCGGCCTCCTGTTCTCCGATCACCACGATATACGGAATCTTCAGGACGCGGCAGCGGTGTTTCTTGGGGCCGATCTTGTCGCTGGACACGTCCAGCTCCACCCGCAGCGCGGCGCGGACCAGGGCGTCATGGACCTCGCGCGCGTACGCCTCGCTCTTGTCGCTGATCGTAACCACCGCGGCCTGAATCGGAGCCAGCCACAGCGGGAACGCGCCGGCGAAGTGTTCAATCAGGATGCCGACAAACCGCTCCAGGCTGCCGAAGGGCGCCCGGTGAATCATGATCGGACGGTGCGGGCGGTTGTCCCGGCCGATGTACGTCAGGTCGAACCGCTCCGGCAGGTTGTAGTCGACCTGGATGGTGCCGAGCTGCCACTCCCGCTTGATACAGTCCCGAACCACGAAGTCGATTTTCGGGCCGTAGAACGCCGCCTCGCCCCGCTCCTCGGTGGCCTTGAGCCCGCTCTCGCGGACGGCGGCGCGGATCTTCTCCTCGGCCTGCTCCCACGACTGGGGCGAACCGGTGTACTTGGTCGAGTCCGGATCCCGCAGCCCGACGCGCACGCGGTAATCCGTCAGGTTCACGGCGTCCAGCACGGTCAGCGTGAGCTGGATGGTGGAGCGCATTTCGTCGAGCAACTGGTCCGGGGTACAGAACAGGTGGGCGTCGTCCTGGGTGAAGCCGCGGACCCGCACCATGCCGCTGAGCTCTCCGCTCTGCTCGTAGCGGTACACGTTGCCGAACTCGAAGTACCGCAACGGCAGGTCGCGATAACTGCGCGGCTGCGATCTGTAAATGTGCACGTGGTGCGGACAGTTCATCGGCTTGAGAAGGTAGCCCTCCTCCTTCTGCAGCTCGCGGTCGACCACGGCGATCATCGTCTCCGGCGTTTGCGCGTCAAGGAGGCCGGGAACCTCGCCCCAGACGGTCACGGCCGCGTCGGCCAGTTTGCGGGCCCGTGCGAACGCCTCGTCCCGCTGGGGACCGGCGTGGGCCGGAACACGTTCGAGCGTCTGCAGCAGGCTCAGCAACGTGCGCCCGCGGTCGGTCTCGTACAGCGGAGGGAACTGGGAGTCGCGATAGTATGGATAGTGCCCGCTTCGGCGGTACAGGTTCAGTTGGCCGATGTTCGGGCTGTACACCGGCCTGTAGCCCCGCAGCAGCATCTCGAATTTCAGGAAGTTCTCCAGCAGCATTCGCACGATGGCGCCCTTGGGGTGCCAGAGAACCAGACCGCTGCCCACTTCGGGATCGATGCTGAACAGGTCCAGCTCTCGCCCGATCATGCGGTGGTCGCGGGCCTTGGCCTCCTCGAGCTGCCGGAGATGCTCCTTGAGGGCCTTGGGCTTGAAGAAGGCCGTCCCGTACAACCGCTGCAACGCCTTCTCATTCACGTCGCCCCGATAGTGCGACCCGCTGACCTGGCGAAGCTTGAACGCGCCGATGCGGCCGGTCCGCGGCAGATGGGGTCCGCGGCAGAGATCCTCGAAGCCCTGTCCCCGGTTTTCCCCCGTGACGTAGAAACTCAGCATGTCGCCGTCGGCCCGCTCGGCGTTGTCCAGCTTGTACCGGTTTCCTTCCTTCTCCAGCTTGGGCAGGGCCTCGCTGCGAGGAAGCTCATACCGCACGAATGGCCGGTCTTCCTGAATGATCCGCTGCATCACCGCTTCGATCTTCTCGAAGTCGTCCGGCGTCAGGCTGCGATCCAGGTCCAGATCGTAATAGAACCCGTCCTCCACCGGCGGGCCGTAGACGAGTTTCGTCCGCGGAAACAGCTCGCACACCGCCTCCGCCATGACGTGCGCGGCGCTGTGCCGCAGCACGTGCAGGCTGTCGGGGTTTGCGTCATCCGCAGTCAGAATGGTGAGCTTGCAGTCTCCGGGCAGCGGGGCGTGCAGGTCTATGATGACCTCCTGGCCGTTGGCCTGCACCTTGCCGGCAATGGCGGCTTCGGCCAGCCGGGGCCCGATCTTCCCGGCCACGTCATACGTGGACGCGCCCGCGTCCATCGTCATTACGGATCCGTCGGGCAGGGTGATGTTCACGCTATGTCTCCAACAGGCGGCTTTCGCCATTGTCTTTGCCGCGCTCCACCCCCCGGCTCCCGGACGAAAGAAAAACGACGCTGGATCACCACGCGCGGGAGCCC
>CAZBFW010000797.1:0-2344 GCA_964491135.1 uncultured Phycisphaeraceae bacterium
GATAATGAGCGGTGACTGGAGTTCAGACGTGTGCTCTTCCGATCTGTGACCTCGGCGGCCTTGGCGATTCGCATGAACTCGTCGTACACCTCGGATCGGGAATCGGCAAGCGGCCAGGCAGTTCCGGCCGTCGCGGACTCGTCCCGCAATGGCTGCCAACGCATCAGAAACGTGTACAGGACGGGTAGCCGCGCGACCTGGACGCGCTGGCGAAGGGCCGCATCGTCTTGAACCGCCGCCTCCGCCGCCTTCAGGTGTCCGGCCGCTTGGCACAGCGTGTCCAATGACAGGAACTTGGCATCCACCGGAGAGTAACAGGTGAGTTCGTCGCCGCTTTTCTCCAGGGCATCATGCATGACGGCCAGATACGCGCGCACGTGCGGGGCGGCGGGGCCGAAATACCCGTTCAGGAACTCGTCGATGAGCCGATCGGGGTTCAGTGAAGGGTCCCAGAGCAGCTTCGCCAGGACCCAGGCCCGCAGCTCAGCCATCTCCGCGCCGTGCGACTGGTACGCACCCTGCTCAAACACGCCCTTGACGCCGTGGTCCACGAAGAACTTCACGTTGGGACCCAGCACACGCAGGTTCGGGTGGGGCAGCACGTAATGTGCGAAATTCGTGGTGTAGTCCCAGATGTAGAGACGATCGCAGATTCTCGACCAGCCTTCGATGTCCTCGGCAAAGGCACGATTTCGCTCGTGGGACAGCGGCTTGCTGAAGGCGCATTCAATCGAGCAGAGCCGCACAATCACGTTCGAATGGGGCTTCACGAGCTTCGGCGGCTTGCGCGTGTACTGGTACGCCAGCGTGTCAATGGCCACGTGCGGGAATTCGTCCCGGATCTCCTCCGCCACCGCGTTCACAAAACGCAGGAGTGACCCGGACGGGCTGCCCTCCTCACGGTCGACGGCCGCGCAGGCCGCGCATTGGCAGTTGCCCGCGCAATCATTCTGGGAGACGGAGGCGATGGTGGCGGCCGGGTTCTTTCGCAGCGCTGCCTTGAGGTTCTTCACCAGCTCCTTGCGCATGGCCTCATTGGTCAGGCAGAGCTGGGCCCGTTCCGTCACGCGCTTGCCGTCGATCTGGCTGAACCAGTCGGGGTGGTCCGCGAAGTACTTCTCCGGCGGGATGAGTCCGTAGAACGTGTGGACGAAACCTTCGTAGACGTGTTGGTCGCCCCGGCGGGCGTCGAGCGACGGGCGAAAGCCGTTGACCTTGTTTCGCGCGGCCCAATCGCCGTCGAAGGCATCGAACCAGAAGGGCTCTCGGTATTCCAGCCTGGGAACAACGCGGATGTCCAGGTTCTCCGCGTGGAGGCTTGGCCGGCGGGGGGTGGTGCTCGCCTTCGAGGACCACCAGCGGCAGCCCACCTGGTCCTCCAGAAACGTATACACGGCGTACAGCGTGCCGCGGGGGCGCCCGCCGGCCAGAATCAGGTCGTTGCCCACCGTCCGAATGACCACGCCGTCCGAGCCAAGCCCATCGATCGTGAAGGCCGGGTCGGCCAGTCTGGCGGCGCCGGGACCCACCAGGAGGCGGCTGCCGGGGGCGCTTGTCTGTCCGACCACGTCGAAGCGGGCTCCGGTGACCTGTTGCAGGAACGCCGCCAGTTCGGCGGCGGCGTGGCGTTCCGGCTCGGTGCCGTCGTCTGCTACAACCACGACGGCCATGCTCTTGCCGTCGTCAGCAATCGTGATGGCCGTGGCCTGAGCGGCTGCCGCCAGGCAGATCAGGGATGCGATCGAGTACGCGTGGCTTCTCATGTTCTTTCTCCGCACGCAGATAGGGTCCACCGTCCAGAGACGATCCGCTCGGGTAGACCGGGTTGAGGCGCAGGATAGCGGGGAGAGGGTCCAAAACTCAAGGAAAAAGAATGGCTGGGAAGTCGCGAGAGACCGGGACAGGACCGGCTGGAAAGCCGGTCCCACAAAGCAAGAAGAGACCGGCTGGCAAGCCGGTCCCACAAAGCAGGAAAAGGCCGGCTGGAAAGCCGGTTCCACGAAGGGAGCGGGCGCTGCAGTCAGGATTCCTTGCCCACGTACTTCTCCGATTCGGTGTCGATGCGGATGCGATCGCCGACCTTGATGAAAAGGGGAACGTGGAGCTGCATGCCGTTTGAGAGGACGGCCTCCTTGGTGATGTGGGAGCCGCCGCTGGGGGAGTGGGAGGGCGGCGCCGTGTCGGCGACCTCCATGACCAGAGTGTCCGGCAGCAGGAGGCTGACGGGGGCCCCGTCGGCGAAGAGCGCGCGGTAGGATTCGCCGTCCACCAGGAAGTGGAGAGTCTTGCCGAGTGCATCGCGGGCGAGGGTGAACTGGTCAAACGACAGTGTGTCCATTAAGGT
>CAZBFW010000798.1:0-2342 GCA_964491135.1 uncultured Phycisphaeraceae bacterium
GGGTGAACGCGTCGGAAGTCCGGATGGGGTAATCGCCCTGGATCACCGCGATCCGCGGGCCCGGCGCCCCGGTATCGCGCCGCATCTGGATCTGGCCGTAGAGGAACGCCGCGACCACGAGCACGGCGGTGGTGAGCAGGTGCGGCCAGGCCAGTCGGCGCGGACGGGGACCCGGACCGGGGATTCGTCGGCGTCCGGTGGCGAATATGGCCTCCGCGATGGCCCCGTTGATCAGGGCGATGACGAAACTCACGCCGTACGCCCCGAACAGATCGCTGACCTGGATCAGGGAGAGCACGCGGTAGTGACTGTGCGCCAGAAAAAACCACGGAAAGCCGCTGATCACGATGCCCCGCAGGAACTCACTGCCGACCCAGATGATCGGCAGGGCCAGGGTCATGGGAATGCGTCGCCGTCGCACCGCGTGCCGGATGGGGCAGGCCACCAGTGGAAAATACACGGCCAGGTAGGCCGAGAGGGCGATATAGCCCTCGACGGTGATGGGCGCGATCCATCGTACGTTACAAAGGAAGAACGCCAGACCGAGAAGGTAGCTGGTGTAATACACACGGTGCGGGTTTGAGCAGGCGCCGATGACGACCACCCACGGAACCAGGCACACGTAGGCCGCCGGCCAGATGGCATGGGGCGCGAAAACGACGCTCTGCAGGGCGAGGCTGAGCCCCAGCAGGAGCACAATCGATAGAAAGGAATCCGTAACGAATCCTGGGGCGGATGCCTCCAGTGTGCCTTCTGAAGGCGTCGCACGGACCCGTGTCTGCCTGGGGGGTTTCACCACGGACCGTCCCTGTCTGCCGGTGGGCCTGACGGCGTTCACGAGATCACGCGGCCCCGCGCGATGCCGCCCGCGCGCACTCCTGGGGTGCTCCCGGCCGAGCGTCCGGCTACGCCCGGCCCCGCGCCACCGTCCAGCATACCCATTGGTAACCGGGTTGGCTACCGGCAGTTCATGTCGGTTCGGTTCCGTGAGACCGCGCCAATTGGTGAGGTTCGTGCTGCGCGATTCGCGCACAGCGGAGTCGGGACGGGCGATGCGGTCTGCTGATACAACTTTCGACACCGCATCGGAATGGATTCCGCCGGGTCAGATTGCTGCCCGGCACGTCCAGCGATATAGTTCGGTGCGTGGTCGCCGCCCGTTGGCTCGGGCGCCGGCAAGGATCGCGCGGCTTGGTTTGGCGAGAGAATGGAATGAGACTTCTGCGCAATCTTCTCATCTGGGTGCCGCTTTTGGGACTATGCGTTCTGGGTTATGTGAGCTGCCGTAGTCTGCGCATGCAGTTCGGAGCGTTGCAGCCGGAGACGGCCGTCGTCCGCCGCGGGGACCTGACGATCCCCATCACCGCAGCGGGCAAGGTCAATCCGCTGTCTCGCCGTGAGATCAAGGCAGAGGCCAGCGGCGAGGTGGAGGCGGTGCTGGTGAAGGCCGGCGACGTGGTGAAGGCCGGCGACCTGCTGATCCGGATCAAACGCGACGACGAAGAACGCCTGGTCCGCCGAGCCGAGGAGGAGTTGAACTCCGCCCGCACGCGTCTCGAAGCAGCCCAGACGACTCTGAGAGTCAAGCGGGAGGCGACGTTGCCCGCGGCTCAGGCCCGCCGGGAGGCCTATGAGGCACGCAGGGAATACACCAAGGTCGATGCCGAACGGAAGGAAGAACTGTACCGTCAGGACAACGCCAACTTGCTTGAGTATTTGCGCGCCAAGACGACACACGAGGAGTTGCTCGCCCAGATCAAGCAGGCAGTGGCGGATGTCACGCAGGCCGAAATGGCGATTACGCTGTCCGAAAACGACGTGAAGCTGGCCGAGGCGGCTGTGGAGACTACGAAGACCACTCTTGGCGACGCGAAGAAACGCCTGGAGAAAACCGACATCACCGCCCCGATGGACGGCATGGTGGCCCAGGTGTTCGTGAATGAGGGTGAGGTCATCGCGGGCGGCAAGACCACGTTAACAGGCGGAACCCTGCTGGCGGTGCTGGCGGACTGGAGTGTCTGCTACGTCCGGGCGGAGGTGGATGAGGCGGACATCGGCGAAGTCATCGAGCTGGCGCCGGAATCCGCCCGCCCGGGTGAGCGATCCGACGCAACCACCATCGTTCTGGCGGAGCCGACGACAAGGCCGACCCCGACGTCGGCGCCGATTGAGGCCGCCTCCGATGTCAAGATCACCGTGGAGGCGTTCCACGATCAGGAGTTCATTGGGCGCATCGAGCGTATCTACCCGGAGCCCAGGTCCGGGTCGTCGATCATTACCTACCTGGTCGACATCGAGAGATCGGAAGAGCGTCGTGTAGGGAAAGAGTGTAGGATAGGGTG
>CAZBFW010000799.1:0-2339 GCA_964491135.1 uncultured Phycisphaeraceae bacterium
ACCCGGGCGCCGACGAGTACGCAGAGTCCTACGGCCACGCCCTCTTCGAAGTCGCGCCCTGACGGAACCGACCGGGAAGACGTCGGCCTGAGAACGGTCAGTCCGCCCTGCAATCTGAGTCTGCGGTAAGTGTAGATGCCTTCATTCCTTGGGGGGCGAACACCTCTTGCGCCGGAAACGTCCTCGCTCGCCTGGCCCCTATCGTATATCATTGTCCCCCGATCTCCCGCCGGACAGCCGGACCGAGGTTGTGCCACCTGTTTTCCACAGTGAGTCCGTATGGCGATGGACAATGCGGACAAGACGTTCCACCGCATGGATCGTCGCGACTTTCTGGCCGCAGTGGGCCGGTACGGCGCAGGGGCGTGCGGGCTTTGTGCCCTCGGGGGGCTTGCGCCGAAAGCCGCTGCGGCCGAGCTGCCGCCGTTTCATCCGGGGCCGGACGCCCGCCGCGTGGACTTCTTCGAAAGCCGGCCCGACGGCAGCACGGTCTGCCGCGTCTGCCCGCGGCACTGCGTGTGCAAGGACGGCCAGACCGGATTCTGCCGCTCGCGGACGAACGTGGCCGGCGTGTATTACCCGCGCGGCTACGCCCGGCCGGCCATCCTGCGGGTCGACCCCATCGAGAAGCTGCCCCTGAACCATTTTCGTCCGGGAACCAACGCGATGACGGTGGCCGTCGGCGGCTGCAACCTTCGCTGCCTCTACTGCCAGAACTGGCAGCATTCGCAGGCGGCCCCGGACACGCTGGAGACGTTTGACCTGTCGCCGGACCAGGCCGTCCAGGCCTCGCGCGACAAAGGCGTGGACACGATCGCCTTCAACTACACCGATCCGACGGCCAGCCTGGAGTACGCCACGGACCTGGCCCGGGCGGCCCGCAAGGCGGAGCTGCATGTCGTCGCGGCCACGGCCGCGTACATCGAGCCGGAGCCGCTGCTGTCGTTCGCGCAATACGTGGACGCGTTCGCCATCGGGCTCAAGGGGTTCACCGAGGAATTTTACGACAACGTGGTGAGCGGCCGGCTGGACGGCGTGCTGGCCGCCGTCGAGACGCTCAAGAGCAGGACGAACTGCTGGGTGGAGATCGTCACGCTCATCGTGCCGACCTACAACGACGACGTGAGGAGAATCCGCGAGCTGGCCGGCTGGGTGCGGCGCAGCCTCGGCGTGAACACGCCGCTGCACTTCTCGCGATTCGTCCCCATGTACCGGCTGACGAACCTGCCCCGCACGCCGGTGGAATCCCTCGAGGCGGCCTGCGAGACGGCCCGGCGCGCGGGGATAAAGCACGTGTACACGTCGAACATCGCCCCCCACGACGGAAACAACACCTACTGCCCCAAGTGTGGCGCCGCCCTGATCGAACGACTGGGCTTCAAGGTGCTGACCCACCGCGCACCCGAAGGCCGCTGCCCGAATTGCCATGTCACATTGCCGGGAGTGTGGACGTGAACCGGATCGCCCGGCCAGGCGCGTGCCACAAGAGACAATGTGTGGCACTGTAATCCGCCCGACGGGAAATGCAGCAGCGGCACGCCAGGCGGCCGCCCCCGAGCACGCGTCGCTCCGCGGGTCCTACTCCTGCGGCTCCTCGACGGCCGCCGGTGGGGCCGCGGCGGGTTCGGCGGCTGACGTTGCGGTGGCCCGCGCGGGGGGCCTGTTCAACGTGGCGTGAGCGGCATCCAATTCCATCCGGGACAGCGGCGCGTCACCCAACGGGCGGGCACAGAACAACTGCCCGCGCGGCGTAACCGCGTAAACGGCTCCGTCCTGCCGGTTCACGGCCACGTGGGCCGCCGAGGCCAGGGGCAGTTCGGCCGTCACCGTTCCTGTCTTGGCATCCACCATGGCCAGTCGATCGCCGGCCAGGCTGACCACCACGCGATCGCCCGTCCGGGCCACCGCCTGTCGGCCTTCGGGCAGGGTCCAGAGGACGTCGCCGTAGTTGGCATCCACCGCGTGCAAGCCGGTTCCGGGGCAGTACTGGTAGACAGCGTCGCCCAGGAGGGTCGGGCCGGTCTCCAGCATGTCCGGCAGGCGGCGTCGCCAGCGCAGCACGCCGCTGGATCGGTCGAGTTTGTATAGCGACCGATCCGCACTTGCGACGTACAGGGCATCGTCGCCGAGCTCGATGTTGCCCGCAATCGCCCGCTCGGCGCGGAACTCCCACTGCTGAATCTTCGTGGCGGCCGTGAAACAGTACACGTGGCCGCCCATCGACGCGCAATACACATGGTCCGGATCGGCGAACACGGGCGTGGCCCGCACGAGATCGGAAGAGCTCGTGTAGGGAAAGAGTGTAGATAGGGTGTAGATCTCGGTGGTCGCCGTATCAT
>CAZBFW010000800.1:0-2337 GCA_964491135.1 uncultured Phycisphaeraceae bacterium
AACCCCACCCTATCCTACACTCTTTCCCTACACGACGCTCTTCCGATCTCGCCCCTATTGGGAATACGCGAGCTACTACCTGGCCCCGAAAGCACTGCTCAACACCGGCGAGGACCTGACCGGACGGGTGATTGAGCCATCCCCTTTGCTGGACCGCCGAAACGTCGAGAACTGGATTCTCCTCCACTTCCATCTCTCGCCGCGCACCGGCTGGAGCTCTCCGCAGATTCCGATCGACGAGATTCAGACGAAGCTGGAACAACAGCACGAATCCAACGACACCGTCGCGCAGCAAAGCCTGCTGCAAACCCTCGCGAATTCGTACAGCTACGCGGACTTCGCCGAAAGCGTGACTCGGGCGCAGACCCTCGCCCAGGCGTCACGCCTCTGGAGCATTGGAGAGGGGCACGCCGACGTCGTCACGGACCGACCGTCTGGAACGAGGACGCCGCAACCTGAACAACAAGGGAAGCGGGCGGAGGACGCCCTGGCCGACCGATTCGCACAAACGCTCGGACAGCATGTCACCAGCCTGCAGCAACGTGCCGGGAAGGGCCGCTGGGAGCCCGAGGCACGGGCCGGCCAGAACGCGCTGTTCGTGGAGTTCAATCGGCCGCCTGAGGCCTGTGATCCGGCGGACGTGGCCCTGGGCAACCTGGACAACGGCGTTCTGCTCAACGATCCGCCGGGGCAGTTCGCCCAACTGGGCTGCGTCACGGTGAACGTCAGTCCCATGCACGCCCTCTGGCTGACACGCCCCGACGAGGTTACCCCGAGGCTGGCCATGGTCCGCACCGTCGAGGCCGAGGGATACACCGTGTACCAGGGCGTTCTGGTGGATTGGCCGGTGCTGTCCTCGCTGCTCCTGGAGGAAATCCACGATCTGTTCGACTCCGTGCGATTGGAGATCGTCGAACCCGGCAGCCAGTGCGATCCCGAAGTGACGCTGGCCTCCATCCCCGTGCGGCTGGCGACCGAGCCGGTCGCCCTGGCCCGCCTTTCCGCGTGGCAGGGGTTGGACAACACGCTCCTGTTCGCCTGGGGGGCGGCCCTGTTGGCCCTCGCGGCCGTGGGTATCGGCATCCGCAGCCTGCTGGTCATGAGCGAGCGCCGCTCGCAGTTTGCATACGCCGTCACCCACGAGTTGCGCACGCCGCTGACCACGCTGTGCCTCTACACGGATATGCTCTGCGACGGCCTGGTGCCCGAGGGCCGCCGCGGCAGTTACATCGAAGCCCTGCGCAGCGAATCACAGCGGCTTTCCGACCTGGTCTCCGGCATTCTCGAGTACTCGCGGGTCGAGAACCAGACCGTACGGCTCAATACCAGGGAAGTACGGGTCGCAGGGCTGATTGAGGACATGCAGCAGCGGTATGCGGAGCGCTGTCAGCGTGCCGGCTTGACGTTGGACATCGACCTGAACGGCATGGGCGATCGCACCGTGCAAACCGACGTGCAACTCGTTACGCAGATTCTGGGAAACCTCATTGACAACGCGTGCAAGTATGCCGCGGACGGGGACCCTCCCCGGGTCGTGCTTCGGGCGGCCGCCGACAATGGTGAACTCCGCCTGGACGTCGAGGATCACGGCCCCGGCATCCGCCGGCGCGACCGCCGGGTGATCTTCAAGCCGTTCCGTCGCGGCCGGTCCGCGACGTCCGCCAGGCCGGGCGGCATCGGTTTGGGTCTGGCCCTCGCCCGAAGCTGGGCCCGCCTTCTTGGGGGCAGGCTCGATCTCCGCTCGTCCACGTCATCCACGGGCGCCTGCTTCTCTTTGACGTTGCCTCGCCCGGGGAGCTCACAGGAGGGTCCGCCTCCCGACGCTGCGTGAGGCCGGTGTCATACCCCAAGAGCACGGTTCTGTTGAGCAGTGCTTGCCGACTCCGACCGGGCAGACGGTTGGGGCGACGTTGGGGGGAAAGGCCGGACCGGCGGTGAGGATCAACTGACCAGCCAGCGGTTGACCACTTCCGCGATGGCCGCGCTGTGTCGCGACATCATCCAGAGGGGAAGCATCATCAGGCCGACGCCCAGCAGCAACAGACACGAGCCGGTCACGGAGGGCAGCAACTGGTGCGCGGACAACAGGGCGGCAAACCGCTCGCGAAGGGCCGCCGCAGCCTGCCGGCCCTCGTCGGCATCCGCGTGCACGTGCACGGTCACGTTCCGAAGCACGGGCAACGCAGAGAGTCGCAGGCTCAGGCTGCCGTCGTCCAGCCTCAACGTGCGGTCGTCCCACGAGTACGCCCGACCCAGCTCACGCGCCGCCCGGTCCAGCAGGCGAATCGCCCGGCGATCGGAGATGTTGTAGACCACCCACCCGTCGCCCACACGGTT
>CAZBFW010000801.1:0-2331 GCA_964491135.1 uncultured Phycisphaeraceae bacterium
CCTGCAAGGACAAGCGATGGCGCGAGGCCCTGGAGATCGGTCTGCAGATCGTGGAAGAGTTCCCCAACTCCAAAATGGCGCATCAGGTTCAACAGATGGAGGGCGCGCTTCGGCAGCGCGCAGGCCTTTCCGGCGATGTCGAGGTGACCGCAGGCCCCTCGTCCGATAAGTGATCCAACTCGGTTTTCAGCCGTTTCGGCACGGCCGGCGCGGGGACGGCGCCTGCCGGGGCCGGTCCTCACTGTCCGCAATTCAACACCGGCGATTCGGGTTCCGATAAGCACGCAGGTGCCCTGGGTGTGTCTCCGCGAAGAGGGCGGGAAAAAAGTGGTCCGAGATTGCCCGGGCTTGTGAACGAATTGTACGGTTGGGCAGGGAGCAGCAATGATCGGACGTTGAACGATGCGGGAGGCATCCTGCCAGCCAGCGGATCACCGGCCCTTCGCCCAGCGGATGCGGGCGTCCGTGCTCGGTTTGCAGTGCAAATCCACCCTGCTGGTGGTTGCGCTGACGCTGAGCGTGTCCGCCCTGGTGGGCGGGCTGTTCGTGCATTTCGCGGGCCGCCCTACGGCCCGCATTCAGCAGACTCACGCCCGGAACCTGGCGGCCATGCTGGCCGAACTGGCCGCTTCACCCCTGGCCCGCGAGGATGAAGGCGGCCTGCAGAACCTTGCGGACCGGTTCGGACGGGGCGAGCCGCTTTTGTTTGTGGCGATCTGCAGCAGGGACGGGCGTCCGCTGGTGTCGGCCAGCAAGGCGGGGGTGCCGCTGCGGTCGTTCTCCCTGCAGGAGGCCGCCCGGTTTCGCGAGACGCTGGGGCAGCCCACGCTCCGCCGGGCCCGACCTGGAATTCCGACGTTTCTGGACGTGAGCTATCCGGTGAACGCGCCGGCGGGGCAGGCGGGGTGCCCCTCGACGTTGCTCGGATACGTACGGGTCGGGTTCGACGTCCACACAATGCTCCGCGAATTCTCCTCCGTCATGGACCTGGTGATGGGCATCGGGCTGGTGGCGGTGCTGATCACCATCCCCCTGGCCTACCTCGTGGTGCGGCAGATCGTGCTGCCGCTGGACGAGCTGTCGCGTACGGCCGATCGGCTGGCGCAGGGAAACCTGTCGGCCCGCTCGACGGTCGACCGCAATGATGAGATCGGCCGCCTGGCCCGGTCGTTCAATCACATGGCCGAGGTGATGGAGCGGCACGAATCACGGGTCACGGCGCTGAACGCGGATCTGGAAGAACGCGTGCGGCGCCGTACGGACCAGTTGCGGGAGATGGCGCTGCGGGATCCACTGACCGGCCTGCACAATCGGCGGCACTTCGACGAGGTGCTCTCGCGCAGCGTGTCCGAAGCCCGGCGGTACGGCACCCCGCTCTCGTGCCTGATGATTGACCTCGACGACTTCAAGGCGGTGAATGATCGCTTTGGGCATCCGGTGGGGGACCGGGCGTTGATCCTGGCCGCCCAGACGATCGCCACGCAACTGCGGGCATCCGACGTGGCGGCGCGGTTCGGCGGCGATGAGTTCGTGGTGCTGCTGCCCCAGACGGACTGCCGCCAGGCGGAAGTCCTCAGCCGCCGCATTGCCGATGCGTACAAGACGCGCCTGTACGAAAGCCTTCCGCGAGTGTCCGGCGGCCTGAGCATCGGCGTGGCCGCCCTGGCTGACACGTCTTCGAACGCACCCGACGTGCTGCTCCGTGCCGCAGACCGCGCCCTGTACCATGCCAAGCAGCGCGGCAAGGATCGCGTTGAAATATCCTCCTCGGGCGTCTGAATCCCCTCTCGTGGCGGAACGTACCCCCGCGTTCTTCCTGTCTCCGTGGGCTGTGGAGATCATCCGTCGCGGCGCGCGGGTCGCTTCCTTTCGGGGTCTTCGTTTGTAATCGCGGGCACACGGGTTGTGTGCTATGATGGACGGGGATGTAGGCGGGTGGGAGGCCCCCGGGCCGGGGCGGAGGTGAGCACACATGTGGGCGGCGATCGGCAAATACGTGGGCGGCAAGGTCCTGACGGCCATCATTGTCGTAGCCTCGGCCGGAGCGATCTTCTGGTTCTACCGGCACCCGGAGCATCTCGAGACAATCTGGAGCGTGGTGCGGAAGGCCCTGGCCTGGCTGGGCTTTGTCGTTCTGCTCCCGTGGGCGCTGTTCTTTGTGGTGCCCTGGGTCCGCAAGCAGGAGAGCAATCTGGCTGCGGCCCTCATGCTGGTGGCGTATCTGCTGCTGGACGTGCTGGTTGCGCTCTACCTCGCAGGCTGGCACGTGCGCGGAGCGCTGAGCTGGATCGTGCTCATCCTTGGTTTCCTTGCAGCAGGGGTTTATAATTT
>CAZBFW010000802.1:0-2326 GCA_964491135.1 uncultured Phycisphaeraceae bacterium
GAAATGCTCGGCGGCGACATCCGGGTGGTTTACACCCGGCCGGGGCAGGGCACCTGCTTCCGCATTGCCATCCGAACCGGTTCGCTGGACAACGTGCCCATGCTCGAGAACCCGCAGGAGGCGGCGTTTGTCCGTCCAGGCGAGCAATCCGCGCGGCCGGACCGATCCGCGGACGCCGGCCTGAACTGCCGCATCCTGCTGGCGGAGGACGGGCCGGACAACCAGCAGCTCATCGCGCACATTCTCCGCAGGGCGGGCGCCGACGTGACGGTCGTGGAGAACGGTCGGATTGCCCTGCACGTGGCCTCGGCGGCGCAGGACCGGAAGCGGCACTTCGATGTGATCCTCATGGACATCCAGATGCCGGAGATGGACGGCTACGAGGCCACGCGGCGGCTTCGCCGCCGGGGTTACGCCGGCATCATCATCGCGCTGACTGCGCACGCCATGGCCCAGGACAGGACGGCCTGTCTGGAGGCCGGCTGTGACGACTACGCCAGCAAACCCATCGATCGCATGAACCTCATCGAGCTGATTCGAGAGAACCTCGCGCGGAGGGCCGTGGCACGCCCCGGTTGAGCGTCGCCCGCCGCGGTCACAAGCCGGGATCGGCGATCTCACCCGGGCGATACGGCAGGTTCAGAATGTAGCCGACCCAGCGCTGTTCGAACCGGGCATCCATCGGCCCGAAGGCCGCTTCAAACGCCTCGGTCTCCTGCCGGGCGGTGAATCGCGCGTTGCGATCGCGCTGGGCGATCGTATGAATGTACCGGGCAAAGGCCTTCTGCTGCGTGCGCTGGAGATAGAACACCAGGGACCACGCCTGCGCGTAGTGGTTCGCGATGTTCGGATTGCCGCCCCGCGCCAGAAACGCTGCGTCGCCGATGAGTTGCTTCAGTGGCACGAGTTTTCCGGCGCGACAGGCGTGTGCCAGGTTCTCGACCTGTGGCCGTTGGTTCACACCCCCCGCCGTCAGGCACGACCGGAAATCGCGAAGCCGGCCCTGGTTGACCGCCGTGAAACCCGCTCCACTCGAACCCGGCGGCGTCTCAAACAGGCACGCCAGGCCCTCCGCGAGCCACGTCGGGTTCTGCGCACCGGCGGTGTGCACGCCGATGTTGTACAACACCTGATGCGCCACCTCGTGCTGGATCACAAGCTGGTTGATCTGAGTCACATACTGGTCCCGCTGGTTGCGGGCCCGCTGCAATTGTGTGCGAACGGTGCGCCGGTCGTCGCCGCCCAACCCGCCGCCGCCGGCCAGCCGCCCCTCCAGGCCCGAAATGACGGCCGACAGCTCATGCATCTTCGACGTGTTCTCGGTGTTGAAGAACGCCGCCCGGTTCAAGTGAATGGAGAAGATGCCGCTGGCCGCCGGGTTGGAAAAGCCGATCCGCTCTCCGTACTGGGTAAACTCCTCCGGCCGGTCGAAAAAAAGAACCGCCAGCCGGTGCGATGGCGCCTGAACGGGAATCTCTCCCGCCCGGCAGAACCGGAACACAGCGTCGTACGTCCGCTCCGCCCGGGCCAGAAAGCTCCGCAACACCTCCGCCGACGTGTTGTGTGCGATCACGAAGTGGTCCGTCCGCTCGATTCGGAATCCGTCACCCGCGATCTGGAGAAGCTCAGCCTCCGCCGCTTCATCGATCGGAATCGGGGTCTCCTGGGCCTGGACCCCACCGCACGCCCCGAGCAAGAGAACACACGCCACCGCCACCGGCGTTCCCGCACGCCCGCCGCTCCCGGCCGACAGCCATCGTGAAGATTTCCGTCTCATCTCTGCGCGTCGCCCCCGAAGGCCGAACTCCAGTCAACCATGCGAAACCCGCTTGATGATCTCCGGCGGTGCTCCGATGTCCGCCACGAACACTTCGCCGGTGTACTCGCGAGAGCCGTCCGCTTCAAAACCCTTCTTGTTCGCCACGAATGTGACCGTCCGATCCGCCCGGATCGTCGCGTTGGCCGGCCGTCCCGTGTCGCAATCCAATCCGGACGGCACGTCCACCGCCACCACGCCCGCCTTGCGCGCGGTGTTGATCGCGTGAATCACAGCGGCCAGGGGTTCGCGCACGTCACCGCGGAACCCCGTTCCCAGAAGGGCGTCCACCACGACGTCCGTCGGTCGAACCCGCCCAACCGCCGCGCGGGCGGCCTCTTCGCCGGGCACGGCGGTGATCTCCACGCCCATCGCACGAAGAACCCGATAGTTCGTGCCGGCATCCTCTGTCAGCCGGGTCGATTCACCAACCAGGAACACTCGCGTGTCGATGCCCCGGTTCAGCAGGTGTCGGGCGATGACGAAACCGTCCCCGCCGTTGTTTCCCGG
>CAZBFW010000803.1:0-2319 GCA_964491135.1 uncultured Phycisphaeraceae bacterium
CCGGCAAGTATACGGACCCGGGCGTGATTCGTGAGATCGACCCCCGCGAACAACCAGATGTCATCGTCGCGGGCATCGCGGATCTGCTCACGTGCGAGGCGGTGGAATTCGTGCGCCCGTAACCGCGGGACGATCTCGCGGCGCCCGGCGTCTGGACCCGCCGGCCGCGCCGTCAATCAGAAGAAACCCCAGCCGGGTGGCGGACTCCTGTCGATCAGGTCCGTCAGGTTGGCGCAAGTCGACTCATAGATGTCGAAGCAGTTTTTCCAGCGGATGGCCACGAAGGCATAGATGAGCAGTAAAGCGCCGGACGCGAACTCTGCAATGAATTTGTGGCGGAACACATAGAGACCGATGGTTCCGATCGCCACCAAGGCGATCTTGTACGTCATGAGCATGCCCGGACCGAAGGGAAGAATCCGAGCCGCGATGGGGTTGGATTCATCGAGCAACCGATGCTGGTGGGCCAGCACTGTCATGATCAAGTCGAAGATGTTGACAATCCACAGCCCGACCAGCAACCAGCAGACGCGCCGGCTGCGATGTTGAGCGAGCGACGCCATCCAGCGGGTCCACCCCCGCGCCTCCGTCAGCGGAGGGAGCGAGCCGGTCGGCGGGATGGAGCTGGGGATTCTCACATTCGGAACATCGTCAGGACGCCTCGCCATCTTGCATTGTCAGCCGGCGATCGGATCATCCGCGGACCGCGCCGAGAGTTTCCGGACCCGAACGGGTGCTGTGCCGACGGGAAGAGGTTCCAGCGGCACTCGCACCGGCTGACTGCCGTCGGTGCGGCTACCCCGGTTCTGATAGCGGCCCGGCGGTCCTCACCCAGGCGATCCGGGCGAGGCGGCGGTGATCGCCACGATCCAACAACTCGCTATCCTGCACGCTTGACCGACCCACACCAATACAGGACCCAGGAAGTCAAGTACTGCTGAACCACCTTGACAATTGCGCCACAGACGGATTGAGATGCCCTCACTACAATGAAGCGGAAGGAAAAGCCCATCCGATATGAAAAACACGCTCTCAAACGGATGGGCGAACGGGGTGTATCGACGGATCAGGTTGAAAGAGCCGTTCGTTCCCCCGATGGGGAGCGCGTTGCCAGGCGAGGGGGCGCGACGAGGCTGGAGAAACGGTTTTCGGCGCGCCGGCGACTTGTTGTGATCATCGAGGAAGAGCACTCGTTCGTACGGGTCGTTACGACGTTTTGGTCCTGAGTAGCATGGCGACACCAGACGTGGGTTTTGAGATCTCGACCAGTGCCCGCGGCGACGGCACGCTTGAAGCGGTCTACATCCGCCTGGCCAGGGGCAAGGTTGCCCGGACCGTGGAGATTGTCGAGGACATTGTTCTGGCCGACTACAATTCACGAGGCAGGCTGTTGGGCATTGAGCTGCTCGCGCCGGTCAGGCTGCCCGACATCGCAAACCTCATCGACACACCGCGTCGCGCAGGGTTCCGCAAGGCCGTCCGGAAAGCCGCGCCGCCGGAGTTCGTTCTCACCTGATCCGCCGCCGAAGCTCGATCAACGTGCAGTTCCCCGCCCTGTGCATCTGACCCGCGCGGATCGGGGAGACAATCTGGGGCATCTTGACGAGTCACCGATTTGGAACCAGAATCGCGCCGAGTGCGGCGTACGCCGTGCGCGGACTTGTCTGGGTGTCTCTGATCCGATTGCGCCGGCTCGGAAACGTGGCGAGAGGGTTTCTGTGATGCGTATCAGACGTGCCATTGAAACGGCGTTCGCCGCGGGCTTCGTGGGGGTCTTCGCCGGCTGCGCGCAGAACGACGTGGATCACCTGGCGATGCTTTCCCAGAAGGTCGACCAGGTCTCCGCGGAGAACGAGTCACTCAAGCGGGAACTCGGCAAGCGCGACGCGACGATCGAGGGCCTGCAGACCCAGGTCAGCAACCTGCTCGATCTGGGACCCGGACGGCTGGATCATCTCTTCGTCACCCACAAGATCGAACTGGTGCGCCTGACCGGCGGCGCCGACTACGACGGGCAGCCGGGGGATGACGGGGTGACGGTTTACCTCCGACCACTCGACGCCCAGGGCGACCCGATCAAGGCGGCGGGCGAGATCCGGATTCAGCTTCTCGACCTCAGCCGCGAGGGGCAGCCGCGGGAGATCGGGCTGTACGTGGTGAACGATCCGGGACAGCTCCGGGCCGCCTGGCAAAGCGGATTCCTGACCGACCACTACACCATCCGGTGCGGCTGGCAGCCGGGCGTCGGTCCCCCGGAATCGCGGGAAGTCACGAGATCGGAAGAGCACACGTCTGAACTCCAGTCACCGCTCATTATCT
>CAZBFW010000804.1:0-2318 GCA_964491135.1 uncultured Phycisphaeraceae bacterium
GCCGTCCGGGCGACGTCGGTTTGTAGATCTTGATGCCCATGTCAACCCCGCTCTCGCCGCATCGTCACGGCGCCTGGCCTTCTCAGAACAAATCAATGTGGAAGCCCTGCCGCAGGACCACCACCGCCTTCTTCGTGTCGGCCGTCTTGCCCGTCTTGAACCGCACCCGGCGGCGCTTGCCGCCGCGATTCGCCGTGCGGACCGCCTCCACCTTCACGTTGTAGATCTTCTCGATCGCCTCCTTGATCATCGGCTTGGTCGCTTCGGCGTGCACCTCAAACGTGAACGCCCCGCCCCGGGCCGCCCGTGACGCCGACGCGTCAAACTGCTGCTGGCTCTGGTGCGTGCCCTTCTCGGTGACCAGCGGGCGCTTGATAATGTGGTAAATGTCCATGGTCAGGATGCCCCGTCACCGTGTTCGACCCGTCCCGGCCGCAGGCGAACCGGATCGTTCTGCAGAACCTCAAACGCCGCCTGCGAAAACACCAGCGTCGGCCGACGCAGCACCTCGCAGGCGTTCAACTCCTGGATCGCCCGGATTTCCGTTCGCGGGATGTTCCGACCGGACCGGTACACCGCCTCGTTGTGCTCGTCCAGGGCGACCACCGCACCCCGCTCGGCCCCGATGGCCTTCAGCAACTGGGCAAACACTCGCGTCTTGGGCGTTTCGAAGGAGAGGTCCTTGACGATGACGGCGTGATTCGTGGTGAGCTTCGCCAGAATGGCGCTGTTGCGAGCCAGGCGTCGCATCCGCTTCGGAACGTCCTTCCGCCAGTTCTGCTCGCCCTTGGCAAACGCCACCCCGCCGCCGCGGCGAATGTTCGTCCGAAGCGTGCCCGCCCGCGCGTTGCCCGTGCCCTTCTGCCGGTAGAGTTTCCGCGTTGAGCCGGCCACCATCCCACGGCTCTTCGTGCGGGCGCTGGCCTGCCGCTGGTTCGACTGCCAAGCCACGATCGCCTGCTTCAGCAGCTTGACGCGGACCCGGCCGCCCAGCAGCGCCGGGTCGATCTCCATCGAACCCGCCGCCTTGCCCTGCATATCCACCACTGGAACCGAAATCATGACCTCTGATCCACCGCCCGGTTCACCCGAGCGAACCGTTCGTCTTCACCACCCGGTCTACTTCCTCGTCTTCGACTGCCGCACGAACACCAGCGACCCGTTGGGACCGGGTACGCTGCCCTGAATCAGCAGCAGGTTGTGCTCCGCATCCACTTTCATCAGACGCTGGCAGCGGGCCGTACGCCGCGCGTGGCCTTTGTGACCCGCCATCGGCTTGCCCTTGCGGATGGCCCGCCCGGTACCTCGCGTGGACCCGGCGGCGCCGATGCCGCCCGGCGAACGGTGCTTTCGCTCGGTTCCGTGGCTCGCCGGCTGCCCGCCGAACCCGAACCGACGCATCACACCGGTAAAGCCGTGACCCTTCGACACGCCGGTCACGTCCACGTACCCCACGCCTTCCGCGAACAGATCCACCGTCACCACGTCACCCTGGGCAACCGTAGCCTGCTCGTTCAAACGAATCTCGCGGGCGTACCGCTTCGGACCGGTGCCGGCCTTGCCCGCGTGGCCGATCTGGGCCTTGGTCGTCCGGTGCGGCTTGATGTCCTCAAACCCCAACTGCACCGCGTGGTAGCCGTCCACCTCCCGCGTGCGAACCTGCATCACCGTGCACGGACCGGCCTGCACGACGGTCACCGGCGTCACCACGCCTGCCTCGTCGCACACGCGAGTCATGCCGATCTTCTTGCCTAGTAGTGCCGCGATCATTGTTCTCGCATCTGCAACCCGGCCCGCGCCGGTACACGGCCCGGTCTTGCTCCGGGTTCTCCTGGCCGTGCGATCCAGCTCACACAGCTCTATTGTCTCTCAAGATAAACGTCGCAACGGCTCCGGTCGCCCGGTCGCCCGACGGGTGAAACGAGGAAACCAACGGCTACGTCTTAATGCGGATGAACACCCCGGCGGGAACCACGAGCCGGTTCAGGGCCTCCACGGTCCGCGGGGTCGGATCGTAGATGTCGATCAGACGCTTGTGCGTCCGAAGCTCAAACTGTTCCCGCGACTTCTTGTCAATGTGCGGCCCACGGAGAACCGTGTACCGCTCAATGCGCGTCGGCAAGAGCACCGGTCCGTGGACCCGCGCACTTGTCCGCTTGGCGTGGTCTACGATCTCCCGCGCCGAGGAATCCAGCGCCGCGTGATCGTAGGCCTCCATCCGTATACGAATTCTGTTACCGCTTGCCGGCATGTTTCCGCCTGTACCACCTGCACCTGAACCTGGCGTATTCGCCCTGCCGCCCCAATAGCGCGACAGA
>CAZBFW010000805.1:0-2316 GCA_964491135.1 uncultured Phycisphaeraceae bacterium
CTCCCCGCCCGGATCTGCCCCCGCGCCTGGTGTTCATCCTCCGACCCGGCTCGCGAACGCGCCTGGAGCCCCTCCTGGCAAACCTGGCCCCGAACCATCCGACCTGACGGACCCGACGCCGGAAGGGATGGAAGCGGTCAGCGCGTCCGCCGGCCGACATGCTGCGCGTCGGAAAGCCTCGCCGCCACGCCGGGATCCCTCCGCTGCGGGTTCGGGCGATATGCCTCACCACCCGGACACCCGGGTCACAATTCGTACTCGCAGAGCATCAGGCCGGGGTAAGACGGGCCATCCAGACAGGACATCGCTCCGGCCTCGTCCGCAGGGACGGTCTCCAACTGCAGGTCGAGCAGGTCCAGCCAATGGCGTTCGCGATCGGGAAGCCGAAGCTGGCCGTCATCGGCTGCCGCACGCAGCAGCGTTGTGGTCGCGATGGCGGTGTTGCGGGCACGGGTGTAACCGTCCGGACCGGAGATCATCGCCTCGGCCAGGGTGATCGTGCTTTCCGGCGTCAACACGTAGGCCTGCGGGTCCAGCGCGGCGTCGCTGCGCACGAACCAGTCGCGCAACGTGCGCGCGGCGTTCTCTCCGTCCGCGAGGGCAACGTTCATCAACCGACAATCAAAAATGAGCTGCTCCACCGACACCACGGGCGCCGTCGCTGCCAGCAACTTCACGTTCTGCACGCTCTCGTTGCTCCACAGGTCCGCGGCCGCCGCCGCGATGTTGCCCAGGTGGGACAGATGCGCGCACGCCGCCGATTTCCCCTCCATCGAAATCGGCACACCGGTGATGGCCTTGATGTACGGTCCCTCGTACGCGCAGTCCTTGCTCGGTCCGACCGCGCCCTGCTCATACGCCGCGAGCGAGCGCACAGCCGATACCGCCCGCACAACCGCGGCAAACACGCGCGGAATCATCCCGCGGTCGGCCAGCACCATGGCCGTGTTCGCAAAACCGCAGGCGGTATCCCCCGCCGGAAGGCACCGCGTCCCCTCGCACGACTGTCCGATTTCCTTCCAGAGGAACGCCATGTCCCGCGTGCCCAGGATGCCCAGGGCCGTCAGCACCGCCGGCACGTCGCACTGCATCAGGGCTTCATCGCAGACCTCCTTGCCACCCGTGGACTCGATGGAAAGCAGGTCGGCCCCCGCCGCCGCGCACCGCCGGAAGCTCTCTCGCATCGCTTCCCAGAATCGACCGCTCCGTTGCCGCACGGGTCGTTCACTGTCCCGCACGTCTGTGGGAGTCACCCGCAAAGCGCTGCGCAGCCCGTGCCTTTGGTGATACCGGTCCAGCGCCTCCCTCAGGATGGACACGATGGACTCGCCCCAGTCCGGATGGATGGTCATGGGAGGCAGCAGCTCGAACTCCACGACGAGACCCGGCGCCTCCAACTCCACCGCCCGGCGGCAGATCCCTTCAATCATCTCCCTGTAGTGTCGATGGACCTCCCCCAGCGTGTCCGCCTTTACCTCCATCGCCGGCAACGTGAAGTTGATCTCAGGGTGCACCGTGCCCCCCCCGATCGTCAAATCGTGCCCGCACGTGAGTGGTCGCGGCGCCCGGCCGAAGAGAAGGCCTTCCGGCCGCGTGATGGAAAGCGACGTGTACGACCTGGTTGCCATAAGTCAAACCCTCTGCCCGTGTCTGGATGCAATCGCGTGTAGGCACTGGCACCAAACGTCCTTAACTGAGGCGCATCTTAGCCGATTGACCTCGGGGAAACCAGCCCGGAATAAGTGATTAGACTTACTTCTCCGAAGCAGGCCGCGTTGCAGCCTCCGAAAGCAACGTCGCGGTGGTCTTGCGACCCACCGCGACGCTTCGGTCGGGAACAGGTTGTCAGGAGGAGGAAGATTGGCTCTCTGGTCTTGGCTTCTGGTTTCCGTTCTCTTCACCTTCTACTACGTTGGCGGCTTGAGGTGGTTCGCGCCGGGTTCCTGACCACGGGAAGATTTTCGGAAACTACTTTTTTACAAGAAGTTATGGGTGTTCATATGGCGGACGACCGGCGGCTTCGTCGCCCGGCGGTCGGGTGGCTGGAATGTCGTCGAGCGCTGGAGGTTGCGGGAACCTTGTCGCGGCCGAAGGACCGCCGTCGTTGACTGGCCGCATATGGACCGGTATTCTACGGGTCCGATCGTCGGGTATGCGGTTGTGGCTCCGGCGATCGAGCCTGGGGCATTCCTGGGGCGGGTCGCCGCGGACCAGTGGTACCGGGGCGGCGGTCGGTGGGCAGTCCACTTCGCGGCGGAGTGCTCAAGCCTCGGTTCCGGGCTCTGGCCGCGTCCCCCTCATTCGGCGGATACGGTT
>CAZBFW010000806.1:0-2308 GCA_964491135.1 uncultured Phycisphaeraceae bacterium
TGGTCAGGGGCGGACTTGAACCGCCGACACACGGATTTTCAGTCCGTTGCTCTACCAACTGAGCTACCTGACCGGCAGGCGTGTCACCTGGGCAACCGGGTTTTTTACCAGAAAACCACAGGGCAGGCAATCGCTCCGGGTGCGATTCTGAGGGGAGGGCAGCATCGCGGGCGACCCGGCGACAAAGGCTGCCAAGGGTGACGCCACGAGCCTGCGAAACCAGGCAGGGCGGACGCGAGAATCGCAGCCACGGGTGGATCCCAAGTCCAGCGCTCCGGCCGGCATCCGCGCCGGAGGGAATTCGGGCGATTGCCCTGCGGCTCACCAGTCGTGTTCGAGGATGTCCATGCCCCGTCGACAGATCTCGATGGCGTAATCCGTCCAGCGGCCCTGGCCCCAGTAACGGAAGCAGCTTGTCTGCGAGCAGAGCAGATGAACGAGTGCGTTGCGGTAGGGCCGACCGGCGCGGTCGGGCCGGACCTTATCGTCCTTCTCGTTGAAGGCGGCGCTGAACCGCTGCATGGGGCTCAGGACGTTGTCGTAGCCGTGAACCCAACTGAGGTTGTTGGTCCACGAGCCGCCGTCCATGTGGAAACGTTGGTCCTCTTTCCGTAAAGACTCGATTGCCTTGTCCAGCGCCGCTCGGCCACCGCCGGAATACCGAGCCCACAGCTTCGCCTGGTGGAGCGGCTGGATGGCCGGATAGGCCTCGGGCTTCACGCCGGCCGCCTCGATCAGCTCCAGGTATTCCGTCCCGTTCAGGGCGACAGTCCCCTCGCGGCCCAGCGATGCCATTCCCGAGTTGTAGGCGTAGGGGAACTCGTTCATCATCACGCCGCCGTTCTCGCCGTCGCCGATCTGGCTGACGAGGGGCGGGACGGATACGCCGCCCAGATTCACCGGGCTCAGGCCACGAGCCTCGCCCAGCGGCTGCATCTGAGCCACCAGCTTGGTGTCAGACCCCTGGGTCTTGATGAGGGCCGTGATCCAAGCTTCGTCGCCGTCGGAGTTTCGGGCTACCAGGCGGTGCGGAATGTGGGGTTGGCGGATGCCGGACCCGTCCGGGTTTTCGACCGTATGCTCCTGCAGGAGCACCCATGTGTAGCCGCACTCTCGGAGCGTCTTGACGAAGTGGTAGGCCACGTCCGGGTCGTTGGGCAAGTGCATCTCGGGCGGGGAGAACCCGCGGACGCGGGCCAGGGCCTCCAGCCCGAAGAGGGCTGCAAAATGGTGTCGCCAGGCCAGCATGTGGCGTTTGAAGTCCGGCACGGGGGTTGAGGGCACAACGGCGTGCCCCCACATCGTTCCCAGCCAGTCGACGTAGCGGGCGTATTTCAGGTCGGACGTGACGGTGGCCAGGTTGTCGAGGATGTCCCGCCGGCCCATCTGCTCGAGGTTCCACAGCAGGTTGCCGGAGTAGTCGAGCATGATCCGGGGGCTGTGCCCGGCGTCGGCCAGGTTGCGGATGAAATCGGCGATCCGCGAGTAGCACTGGGCGAAGACGGAGGCGTTGTGGTTGTCGCCGTCCCCGGGGTTTTCGAACATGCACTGCAGGTTGCCGATGAGGCTGGCCGTTCGGAGATCCTGTCCGCCGGCGGGGATGGTGGGCTGATGCATATGCAGTGCGAGGGCCAGGGCCGACCGGATATTGCGGACGTCCATGCCCGTGTGAGGCGCGAGTGCCGGTCCGGCTGCTGCGGAGGAGTCCGGGACGATGCAGTCCTCGCTGCCGCACAGGTTGGGCAGGCCCTCGATGATCGACGGGCCGGGGAGCGTGCCGCCTTGTGATGTCATAACCTTCGTTCCTCTTGAATGATCGCAAACCGCGCCGTCTGGTTTCACAGGGGTGTCACCTCCAGAGGGTCTCTGCGAGGCACCCTCGTGTATTATTGTCGGCTCAGTGGGAATGACAATCGCTCCGGTATTCGCCTGCCCAGCGGTGATTTCTCGACACAGGCGGTGAATTTTGCATGATGGTCTCGCACGAGGTGCGCGCGACATTCTGAAAAACTGTACCTTAGAACAAGCGGCCGGCTTGCCAAACGGCTTCAGCGCATCCATAATGAGAGCGGGTTCCGGGCATCATGATTTCCGTTACAGCGCTCCGCTCGCGCCACGGGTGCGGTGCAGAGGGTATGTCGCAGGTTTGCTGCAATTTTGCAGGCCTGTGGTCGATGTTTTGCACAAGCGCGAGGCGGAGTGCAGCTGTTACCTTCTGTCCTTTTGGGTCTTAGCGGCCGTGGGTTCCGAGGAGGATTCGCAATTTTCCCTACTCCGCGACGGGGGGAGTTGTCGAAAGAGAAACTAA
>CAZBFW010000807.1:0-2299 GCA_964491135.1 uncultured Phycisphaeraceae bacterium
GGAGATCGTCGCATCCATTGCCGCTTCCATGTCCGAGTCGGACAGCGCCTCGTCAAACAGCAGCGACCGGAGAATCGTCAGGGACAACGCGTCATACGTTCCGGCCCCGCCGAGCACGAGAGACCCGCTTCCGGCCCCGGGGGTCCCCGCCATTGTCGCGGCCACGTGCTCGACATCCGCGTTGCTTCGCAGGCTGAATTTCGTGTTGCCCGACTCGTCCATCCGTACCCCGACATGCACCAGGCCCTCGCGGTGCCAGAACGTGGTCGACGACAGTATCGGCGAGCCGGAGGCGTTGATGTCAAGCTTCACCTTCCGATCCGCCGGATCGAAGTAGACGTGAATCTCTTCTGCGGCAGGCGTCATCAACCTCAGGATGGTCTTCGGTGTCGTGCTCCCGTACCCGGTGATCCACACGTTATCCGTGGCCAGGAAGGGAATGACCAGGGACCAGGAGCTTGCCATCTCAATCGGGATGCTCAGGCTCTCGTTCGCCCGATTGGAGTCTCCCGGCGATGAAACGTACCCCGGATGCCACGTGCTCGGGTCGCACGGACCGATCTGAACGCTGTCGTACCACAGCTGCACGGGAATCGAGGTGGACTGCCGGCTGGCGACGATCTGGATCTTCAGGTCGTTGCCGTTCCCCTGAATCGGCTCCATCACGACCTCGTGCCATTCGTCGTCGACGTGAATGTAGCGGTACGTCGGAGCCGGGCTTGCTCCGGACATCACCCAGATCGCGATCAGGTACCGGATCTGCTGCGCGGCCGTCCGCCCACCTTCCTCGATATATTTGCCCCGGACCCGGAACCGGCCGCTGTACCACGTTCCGTTGACCGTCGCCACGGCCGGCGTATCGCACCGTGGAGAGCCGGCGGTGACATTCTTGTAGTGCCGAAGCGACTTGCTCCCGCCGTGCCGGACGGTCGTGTCCGGCGTCAACGTGCCCCCCGCGTATGGGGCGATCGTCCACCCCGTCGCGTCGTCGCCATTGCTCACCGCCGCCGTCAGGCGGTTGTCGGAACCCGGCTCGATCAGCACCCCTTCCCGTTGCGTCATTCTTTTTACCGGCATACATACGCTGTGCACATAGTTGCCCGCCGTGTTCGCGCCGGAGAAATGAAGCCGCCCTCCAAAGTACCCGAGGTATTGCCCGATTTTCGCCAGGGTTGTCGGATTCGTGTAGTAGCACGACCATTGGGACAGGTCTTTGCTCACCCACAGCGAGCCGTGCTGGCCGCTCGCCGTATTGTCGTCGTTGACGGCGTAATAGATGCCCGCATGTCGAAAGACGTGAAAGCAGAATGCTCTCGTCGACGGTGCCTGAGGCCACGTCTTGAGCAGAACGTGGATCGCCTTCGTTTGCAGGTCGAGCGTCGCCACTCGCCAGAACCGATCGCTGCCAAAGAGGATCTTCGTCGGATCGCCGTAATCCATGAAGTACGTCGGCTGCTGGTCGATTTCACCGGCGGCAAGGAACTCTTGAAACGTCGCCCCATCGTCGTTGCTCACGACCATGTGCTGACATTTCGGCAACGTCTGCCCGTCACCGCTGGAGATCACCCACCGCTGCAGGGCCTCGTGATAGCCGACGGCGTGAAAGTGCGTGATCTGGCTCTCGCCCGCGTCGTACACCACCTGGAACGTCACACCGTAGTCCGTCGAGCGATAAACGTATCGGGCGCCTCCGCCGGAGTTCCATTCGGCCAGGATGACCGTCCCGTTCGGACCCGCCTGGCGGATTCCCCAATAGATCACCGTGCAGCTTGCGGTGAGCAAGTACTTGTCGCTTCCCGACCCCCCGGCATCTTTGATGACGCACGGACTGAACGTCTCACCCCGATCGTCGCTGTAGTAACATTCCGCCGGAGTCGTACCGACGTTGTTCGTGAACAGAAGAAGGCGGTAACTTCCATCCGCCTTTCGAACGGCGCACATGGTCCGAGCGGTGGGAGACGTGTACGGCCCCGCCAGTTGTGTGAACGGTGCGTTTCCGGTCGCGCTGCGATAGACGTAGCCGTTGCTGCTGCCGACCCCGTAAATGTACGTGTCGTCATAGGCCATACCGTAGAAGTCGTTTGGGCTCCCCAACTCGTGCCGCCGAATCTCGAACCCAGACGGATTGGACACCATGCACTTGCGTGTCCGCCTGGCATGGGGCAGATATTCCAGCATCGAGGCCTCGGCGTCCGAACCGAGGTACGCCACGCTGTTTCGGGCGAACGTTCCGTCCCGAACCGGGTTGATGACCTGTAACACCATATCGCTACGTCCACCCCAGCAGCGTGGCGTTCTT
>CAZBFW010000808.1:0-2298 GCA_964491135.1 uncultured Phycisphaeraceae bacterium
CGGGAGCTTCGGTGCGGTCCACGGCAGGGCCTGATCCGACACGGGGAGTGATCCCGTAAGTCACTGTTCAAACGAAGTTTTTGTTGAATGTCGCCTGACCGGGCGGTACGCTTCCGGTCAGCGGTCAACCGTTTTCGCATGTCCAACACAAAAAAGGGAGGTACATCCATGCGATTGAGCGTAGCATTCCTGGCAGCCACACTCGGGCTGGCCCTGCTGGTCGGCTGTGAAGAGCCCCAGGCCAAGGAAGAGCCCCAGCAGGACACCAGCATCTACAGCGAGCCCATGCTGGAGGTCGATGACAGCGATGCCGTGCCGCCGCCGCCACCACCGGCACCGGCCGCCCGGATCCACGTAGTCCAGAAGGACGACACGCTCTTCAAGCTGGCCCGCCAGTATTACGATGGCGACCAGTCGAAGTGGAAGGCGATCTGGGAGGCGAACATGGACAAGATTTCAGACAAGGACAAGCTGAAACCGGGGACCGAACTGGTGATCCCGTTGCAGCCCCCTCGCCGGTTTTGCATTGTGGCATTGAGTGGCTCGTGCCGGCGGACGCTCCGCCGGCGCGGGCCACTTTGTGTTTTCACCGTTTGCCAGAAGCGGGCCAGCGGGCACAATGCGGGACATGGGCGCACTCGATCTGGCAACTCCGGTGCAATACGTCCGGGGCGTGGGACCGGCCCGCGCCGCCGAGCTGGCCACACTGGGCGTGCGCACCGTAGGCGAGCTTGTCGAGCACTTCCCCTTCCGCTACGAGCTGGCCCCCAAGTCGCAACCCATCGGAACCCTGACCCTCGGCGAAACGGCCACCATCGTCGGGGACATTACCGACGTCCGTCTCCGCGGTTCGCCGGGTCATCGAACGGTGACCGCCCGCGTGGAAGACGCCACCGGCCGGGCGCGCGTCGTCTGGTTCAACGCCGCGTACCTGGCGGACCGCATCCGCGTGGGGCAGTCCATTCGATTGACCGGCAAGGTGGACGTGGGCCAGCAGTACGCGCAGTTCAAGAACCCGCGGTTTACTCTTTTTGACGGAAACGAAGATCCGCTTGAGAACGATGCGGACCGGTTTGAGCCGGTCTATCCGGCCACCGGCAAGCTGCCCTCGCGGCAGATCGCGCGGATCATCCGTACGGCGCTGGCGGAGGTGGCCGGACTGATTCAGGAGCCACTTCCGGAGCCGCTGCGCGCGCGTCGCACGCTGCCGCCCCGTCGGACGGCGGTGGAACGGTACCACCATCCCACCCGATCGGAAGACGTGGACGTCGCGCGGCGGCGACTTGCCTACGACGAGTTCCTGCTGATGCAACTGGCCGTTCAGCTTCGGCGACACCAGGCGGCCACAGCGACAACCGCCTCGCCGGTCGTGATCACGCCGCTTGTGGATGAGCGCATCCGGGCGCGGCTGCCGTTCGCGCTCACGCCGGGGCAGAATCGGGCCGTCGCGGAGATTGCGGCGGACCTGGCGCAGTCCCGGCCGATGAACCGGCTGCTGCAGGCGGACGTGGGAGCGGGCAAGACGGCGGTGGCGGTGTATGCGGCGCTGGGCACGATCGCCGCGCGGCGTCAGGTGGCCCTGCTGGCCCCGACGGAGATCCTGGCGGAGCAGCATTCTGCAAAGGTGGGGCGGTACCTGGCGGGCAGCCGGGTACGGCTGGCGTTGTTGACGGGCGGCCTGGCGAAGCGGCACCGCGGGGAGATATACGCGCAGGCGTCAAGGCACGAGCTGGACCTGGTCATCGGCACTCATGCCCTTCTGGAGGAAGGCATGCAGTTTCCCGCGCTGGGGCTGGTGATCATTGACGAGCAGCACCGGTTCGGCGTGGAGCAGCGGGGCCGGCTGCGGGCCAAGGGGGAGTCACCTCACTACCTCGTGCTGACGGCCACGCCCATCCCTCGCACGCTGGCGATGACTTTCTTCGGCGACCTGAACGTGTCCACGATTGACGATCTGCCGCCGGGTCGGCCGCCGGTGGAGACCCGGCTGCTGGGGCCGGCTGAGATCGGCCGGGCGTGGTCATTTGTGCGGCAGCGCGTGCAGGCCGGCGAGCAGGCGTTCGTGGTGTATCCGCTGGTGGAGGAATCGGAGAAGCTGCCGCTGAAGGCGGCGTCGGAGCAGATGGAGCACCTGGCGCGGGAGGCGCTGTCCGGCTGCCGGCTGGGGCTGCTGCACGGTCAGATGCGCGCGGCACAGAAGGATGCGGTCATGGAGCAATTCCGGGCCGCGGCGCTGGACGTGCTGGTGGCCACCACCGTGGTGGAAGTGGGCATCGACGTGCCGAACGCCACCGTGAT
>CAZBFW010000809.1:0-2296 GCA_964491135.1 uncultured Phycisphaeraceae bacterium
AGATGGAATCTCGTGACTGGAGTTCAGACGTGTGCTCTTCCGATCTCATCAACAATCACTATGCCGGCCACGCCCCCGCGTCTTGCGAAGACCTCCTGGCCGCCATGGCTCGTGCTAAGAACAATCCCTAGCCATTCACGGACAACTCCGTCGAGCCGCCTCGCTCCTGGGCTGGCCACCGTCAACCACCCACGCGGCAGTTCAGCGGGGTCTGTCCCAGACTCCTGTTCCGCCCGACGATTGAGACGGCGATCCAGCGACGCGCCGGCGTCGATGTGGCGGCCAGGCCTTCTGACTTGTTTGACACCCCATCGCGGCGGCCGCGTTCGGCATCTGCCCAAGAATCGCAGAAGGAAGGCGGCCGAACTCCGCGGTCCTCCAAGGCACCCGCGGCGCCGCCTCAGGGTCGTTCTGATGGGAACACCGAGATTTGCGTCGGGTACCGAGCCGCGTTCGGGCGGAACGCCCTGCGCATGTGGAAACACGCTCGTATGGGACGGCACGGAAAAACTGCCCGGAGTCAGCAATCGTGGACACAAGAGTCCAGCTATTCTGGCACGACGGGACGCTCGCGACGACCTGTCTCCATGCGCCTTGCCTGGCCCTGTTGGAGAATGACTCCGCCTTCACTCTGCTCATCGCTCGGAGTGCCCGCCGGAATGATTTGGAGCACGGTGCCTTCCTGGAACAGGTCGAGCACTTCCGCGTCAAGGGGAAAACGTGGGCAAGACGGGCCTTTGAGTGCGTCCACGTCACCCAGACAGTACATGGCATCTGGATTGCACAGGATGTCCTGACTGGCTTCCTGTTCCACACGCCCAGCGTGGTCCCCTACCAACTGATCTTCATCCCGACGTATGAATTCGCCACGCTGGTGGATTCTCTGGAGGAGGGGCGGGCAAGACGCGTCTTCTCCGTGGCCCAAGAGAAGTTCGGTCGGCTGCCCGGCTTCGCGTTCACGGAGAACACGCTGACTTCACCGGACAACTATGCCACCGTGCGACGCATCGAGGGCAAATACACCTTCTTCTGTCCGAAGTAGGGGCGGTCTGCCTGTCCAAGGCAGCCGTGGAGGTGACGGAAAATCGACAACACTCGTGAGGCGATGGGCACGGGTGGTACGTCGTGGAGCCGGATGCAATCCGGAGGGGCATCGTGACGGGCGAGACAGCCGTCTACTCCGCCCCTGCCGCCACCGCTTCCAGTTCCGGCGGGAGGGGTTGAGTGGCGCGGCACTTGGGGAACGCGCTGCAGCCGAGGAAGGGGCGACCGCGGCCCTTGCGGACCACCATCTTCTCTCCGCACTCGGTGCAGGCAACGTCGGTCGGAATCGGCCTGGCCCGCTCAGGCCGGGGTGGGGCCTCCGCTTCGGCCCGCTTCTTCGCCTCGCCGCGCAGGTTCACGTTCGTTTTGCAGGCGGGGTAGTTGGCACAGGCGAAGAACGGTCCGAACCGACCCGTCTTCAACGTCATGGCCGACCCGCAGTTCGGGCACGCCAGCGTCCCAGTCGGCCAGTCCTCCACGACCGGCCGGCCGGTCCGCGTCCAGGCGTATCCTGCAGGCGGCGGGCCCAGCGCGGCGCTCGCTTTCGGTGCCGCCGCCTTCTGCGTTTTCGCCGTTGCCTTGGGGGCCTTCGCCTCACTCGCCTTCGCTTTGGGCGCCTTCCCGGTCGAGCCGGTCTTCGAGCCCGCCGCCTTCTTCGCGGACGCCCGCGAGGACCGTGCGGCGGATTTTCGCGCCTTTGCCCGGAGATCCTTGCCCTGGTCCTTGGCCTTCTGCTCGCGCTCCTCGATCCACTTGAGGGCCTGTTCCAGCGTAACCGCCGCCGGATTCGTTCCCTTGGGAATCGTGGCGTTCACTTCACCATCGGTGACGTACGGCCCGAAGCGCCCGCTCCGGACCTGAATAGCCGCTCCCGTCTGCGGGTGCTTTCCGATCTCCGCCACCGTGGCGGCAGCCTGTCGCCGACCGGCTTTGGGTTGCTTGAACAGGGCAACCGCCTCGTCGAGCGTCACCGAAACCAACTGCTCGTGGCGTTCGAGGCTGCGTGATTCGCTGCCCATCTTCAGGTACGGGCCGTAACGCCCGTCCTGCGCGGTGATCACCTCGCCCGAGTCCGGGTGTGTGCCCACCTCCCGCGGGAACGACAGCACCATCAACGCCTGTTCGAGCGTGACCTCCTCCACTTGCATCGAAGGCCACAGGCTGGCCATCTTGGGCCGGCTCCCCTTCTTCACCGCGCCCTTGGCCGTCAGTTCCGGGTCGCCCAGTTGCACGTACGGCCCGAACCGCCCGA
>CAZBFW010000810.1:0-2290 GCA_964491135.1 uncultured Phycisphaeraceae bacterium
ACGAGCACATTCTGCACGGCATCACCCGGGGCTTCATCCTGGAGTGCGCGGCGGATCTCGGCCTGCCCACCCGCGAAACGCGGATCCTGGAAGGCGAGCTGTTTTCCGCCGACGAGGTCTTCTTCACCGCCACGACGTACAACGTGATGCCCATCACGTGCATCAACAACCGCCCGATCGCCAGCGGCCGCCCCGGCCCGATCACCCGCCGACTGTACGAGTATGCCGCACAAATCATCGACGAGTTGAGCCGCGTGGCCGCCGTCGCCTGATCCCCGCCGACCACTCGCTTTCGATCGGTCTGGCGCGAACAGGTTCCCGTCGGGGACTTGCTCGCGCCTGCGAACGGTTTTGCCCTCCGATGTGCTGTGCGTCATCCCCGGTTCCGCCGCGGTAAAGCGTGGCTGCAAGTCCTGGGGGAGAGATTCTCGCCGCGGGCGGGTGATTCGGGGTTGACTTTACCAAGATACAGTGTAGACTGTATCCGGGTACAGCACGGCGGCCGGAGGCACCCGGGATGACGGATAGCCGGGACAAATGGTGTGATCCACAGACGCGGGCGCTGTTTCGGGCGATCCTGAAGCTGCGCAGCGTGGACGAGGCGGCGCGGTTCTTCCGCGACCTCATGACGGCCCACGAATTGCAGGAGATGCGCAACCGCTGGCTGGCCGTCCGGCGGCTGAGCGAGGGCGTTCCCTACAAGACCATCGAGGAAGAGACGGGCATGAGCTCGCGGACGCTGGCCCGCATCGCCCGCTGGATGCAGAGCGGCGAAGGCGGCTACCCCATGATGCTGCGGCGGATGAGCCGCACGAAACGCCGGTCCCGAAAAGGCGGCCGGACCCCACAGGACGAGACCGGAACATGAGTGACCCATCTCCCCAATTGCGGCTGGTGCTGCCCAAGGGTCGTTTGCAGGGTGCGGCCATCGAGCTGATGAACGGGATCGGCTGGTCCGTCGCCGAGAATGGCGGCTATCGCCCCACCTGCGACGACAAGCGGATCGTGATCAAGCTTCTCAAGGCCGCCAACATTCCGGACCTGATCGAACTGGGAGCGCACGACGTCGGCTTCACCGGGCAGGACTGGGTGTTCGAAACCGGAGCGGACGTGGTGGAGCTGGTGGACACCGGGCTGGGCCGCGTGGACATCGTGGCCGCCGCTCCCGTGGGGTTGGATCCGTTCGTCCAGGTGCGCGGCCGGCCGCTCATCGTGGCCTCGGAATACCCGCGGATGGTCGAGTCGTTCATGAAGGATCGCGGCGTCGCGTATCGGTATCTGAGAACCTACGGGGCGACGGAGGTCTTCCCGCCGGAAGACGCGGACCTGATCGTGGACAATTGCCAGACCGGAAGCACGTTGCGGGCGAACGGGTTGGAGATTGTGGGGAGGATCTACGAATCGTCTCTCCGTGCGTATGCCAATCGTAAGGCATTGGATGACCCGGTTCGAAAATCGATCATAGATGAAATGTGCCTGTTGCTGCGGGGAGTGCTGGAGGCTCGCAAACGCGTGCTGCTGGACCTGAACGTCCCGGCAGATAAGCTGGAGGCGGTCGTGGCCGTGCTCCCGGCGATGAAGTCGCCCACCATCCAGCCGCTGTACGGGGACCAGGGTTACGCAGTCCGGACGGCGGTGCCGGTGAATGTAGTGAAGGACGTGATCCTGAAGGTGGCGGCGGCCGGGGCCACGGACATCCTTCAAACGAAGGTCGATAAGGTGATTGCGTGACCGCGCCCGGCTCTTTGACCCGGGCGAATGGAGCATGGGTGGGAGCCATCCGCGAAGGAATCAGAAACCATGAAGACGCGGAGACTGTGGGAGCTGTCGGCGAGCGAGCGGCGAGACCTGCTGATGCGGGCGCAGCCCGACCTGACGCGGGCGATGAAGGCCGCGGAGTTCATCGTGCGTCGAGTGCGGGCGTCCGGTGACTCGGCCCTGCTTCGCTGCACGGCGGAGTTCGACGGCGTGGAGCTGACGGCGGAGCGGTTGCGGGTGGCACCGGAAGAGTTTGACCGCGCGGTGGACGCCACAGCGCCGGAGCTGCGCCGGGCCATCGATCTGGCCGTCGAGAACATACGCCGGTTTCACGAGGGGACCATGCCGCGGCGAACCCACACGGTGGAGATGGGCGACGGGCTGGTCTGCACGGAGCGGTACACGCCGATCGACTCGGTCTGCCTGTACGTGCCGCGGGGGCGAGGCTCGTTCTCTTCGGTGCTCTGCATGTTGGGCGTGCCGGCCAAGCTGGCGGGCGTGCCGCGGATCATCGTATGCACGCCCCCGGGTC
>CAZBFW010000811.1:0-2285 GCA_964491135.1 uncultured Phycisphaeraceae bacterium
AACCACCCAGACGACCGCGCCGAGTATGATGCCCACAATGCCCAGGACGATCGCGGCGGTGGCCAAACCCGCGCCCCTCTGTTCACCGCGACGAGTCGGCCCCAGCGCCACGCCGCCAAACACGATCCCCAGAAGGCTCGGAAGGAATGCGCAGCAGGTCACGAGCCCCAGCAGCGAACACACAAACCCCGCGATCGCCATCCCCGACGTGCGAATCGGCTCTGGCGGCTGCACATACGGCGACGTGGAAGGATACTCCGAAGTGCCGGGCCAGTTGTACGGGCTGTCGGCCATGTGCAGCCATCTACAGGAATCAATACCAGAAATCAAGCCTCGGCGACGTCGCCGGTCTCATCCTCAGGGCACAATTCACTTGTGCTGCACGCCCTTCTGCTTGTGCTCCACACTCTGCTGTGGGCCGCTCTGCCAAAGGCTGCTTTGCTGTAGGCCGCTCTGCTGTGGGACGCTCTGCTCTGGGACGCGCTGCTGTGGGCCGCTCTGCTGTGGGACCGGCTTTCCAGCCGGTCTCCGGTCTCTACCCGCGGCCGACCTCGTCCAGAACCAGCGAGACGACGGCGTCCGGGCTGATCCGCCGGACCTCGTCGCTGTTGCGGCGCTTGTACTCCACAACGCCCTCCGTGAGGCTCTTCCGCCCGACGGTGATCCGGATGGGAATGCCGATGAGGTCAGCGTCCTTGAATTTGAACCCGGCCCGGGCGTCTCGATCGTCCAGCAGCGTCTCCACGCCCTCGCTCTCGAGCCGGTCGTGCAGCGTGCGGGCCGTCTGCATCACCTGCTCATCGCGCACGTCCAGCGCCACCACCAGCACGCGGAACGGGGCGATCCCCATGGGCCAGCAGATGCCGGCCTCGTCGTGGAATGACTCGATGGCCGCCGCCATGATGCGGTTCACGCCGATGCCGTAGCAGCCCATGATGAGCGGCCGGACCTCGCCCTTTTCGTCCGCGTAGGTCGCTCCCATCGCCGCGGAGTACTTCGTGCCCAGCTTGAAGACGTGCCCCACCTCAATGCACTTGTGGAATGACAGGGCGGACCCGCTGGGTGAATGGTCCTCCGGCGTGGCATAGCGGATGTCGCCCGACTCCGTAATCTCGAAATCGCGGTCCGGATTCACGCCGGTCACGTGGTAGTGGCCTTTGTTCGCCCCGGTCACCGCGTTGTGCATGACGGTGACGGCCTGGTCCGCGACGATGCGGGCCTTGAGCCCCACCGGGCCCGCAAAGCCCACCGGCGCCCCGGTCACCGCCTCGATCTCGCGGGGTGTCGCCAGCGCCAGCGACTTGGCGCCCAGGTACCGCCGAAGCTTCGCCTCGTTGACTTCGTGATCGCCGCGGACGAGTGCCACAACGTTGACACCGTCGGCGTTGTAGACAAGCGTCTTGATCATGTCCTGCGGGCGGCACTTCAGGAACTGCGAAACCTGGTCGATCGTGCTCAGCCCGGGCGTGTGCACTTCCTGCAGCGGCTGCTGGCCGTTGCACCCGGCGTCCGGCACGGGGCCGACGCTCGCCCTCTCCAGGCTGGCGCAGACGGAGCCGTCGTCCGACCGCACGAGGTAATCCTCGCCCGCATCGCAGATGACCATGAACTCGTGCGACGCGTCGCCGCCGATGGGGCCGGAGTCGGCCTCCACCGGCTGGTACGGCAGGCCGCACCGCTGGTAGATGCGGCAGTACGTGTCGTACATCACCTGGTACGTTTCATCGAGGCTGGCCTTGTCCACGTGGAAGGAATACGCATCCTTCATGAGGAACTCACGGGTGCGCAGCACGCCGCTCTTGGGCCGGGCCTCGTCGCGGAACTTGGTCTGGATCTGGTAGAGGGTGATCGGGAGCTGCTTGTGGCTCTTGAGATACGCACGGGCGATCTCCGTAATCACCTCCTCGTGCGTCGGACCCAGCACGGTGCCGCGGCGGAAGATCTTGTCGGGCAGGTGGATGAGCGTCTCGCCCATGGCCTCGACCCGGCCGGTCTCCTCCCACCATTCCACCGGCTGCATGGCGGGCATGTGAAGCTCGATGGCCCCCGCCCGGTTCATCTCCTGCCGGACGATGTTCGTGACGTTCTGCAGCACGCGGTAGCCCAGCGGCAGGTACGTGTACGCCCCGGCCGCCACTTGGCGGATTAACCCCGCCCGGAGCATGAGCTTATGAGAAACCGCGATGGCATCCGCGGGGACTTCTTTGACCGTCGGAATGAAGTAGTTTGTCCAGAGCATGGGGGGCATCATGACCGGCCGGCCGGGCGAACGCAAGGCGCCGGCG
>CAZBFW010000812.1:0-2280 GCA_964491135.1 uncultured Phycisphaeraceae bacterium
TCCTGCTGCTGGGGGTGCAGGGCTGCGGCAAGAGTGCGGCGTGCAAGGCCGTGGCGGCGGCGTGGCGAATGCCGCTGCTCAAGCTCGATCCCGGGCAGCTTTACGACAAGTACGTGGGCGAGTCGGAACGGAACCTGCGGATGGCCATCAAGCAGGCGGAGTCCATGGCGCCCGTGGTGTTGTGGATCGACGAGATCGAGAAGGCCTTTGCGTCGGCGGGGGCGGAGTCCAGCGACGGCGGCTTGTCCAAGCGGATGTTCGGCACGCTGCTGAACTGGTTCCAGGACCACCAGTCGCCGATCTTCTGCGTGGCAACCGCCAATGACATCTCCGCCCTGCCGCCGGAGCTGGTTCGGAAGGGACGGTTTGACGAGATCTTCTTCGTGGATCTGCCCGACCACGAGGCCCGAAAGTTTATTTTCGCCATCCACCTGATGAAACGCAAACGTGACCCCGGCCGGTTTGATCTGTCCGCCCTGGCCGACGCGGCCGAGGGGTTCAGCGGGGCCGAGATCGAGCAGGCCGTCGTTTGCGGGCTGTACAGCGCGTTTGGTCAGAGTCGGGACCTGTTGCAGGAGGATCTGCTCGCGGAGATTCGCGGCACCCGGCCACTTTCCCTGACGATGGCCGAGCGGGTCGCCGCCCTGCGGGCCTGGGCCGCCAGTCGCTGCGTCCCGGCCGACTGAGTGAATCCGAACGAATCAGCCGGCCACCACGCTGAAACCGGTGTGCCACGCTCTGCGTATAGATTGTGAGGCTCGGCCCGTTCCCCGTGAAAAACCGCACGAAGGGCGGTACGATACCCCCTGCGGATCCGGTGTGATGGCGAGATGCGATGGCGGCCGAATCCCGTTCCGATTGCCGTAGCCGCTCTGTATCTTTGGGTTGCGGGCCCTTCCGCCCGGGAGATGCGCATTATGAACAAAGGCGACGTGCGTCGATGGCTGGCCGTGGCTCTGGTTCTCGCCGGGGCAGGCATCGTGCGGGGCGACGACCGCGCCCTGCTCGTCGGGCACGGGCCCGACTTCCGGGACACGGTGCGGAGCGCCAAGAACCGGGTCTTTCCCGCGGTGGTGTTCGTCAAGTGCATCCAGGACACGTACGAGGAGGGCAAGAAGCGTGCCCAGGAGGTGTCGGGGAGCGGCGTCCTCATCTCGCCTGCGGGAGAAGCACTGACCAACTGGCACGTCATCGACAAGGCGGTCGAGGTCCGCTGCCTGCTGTATGACGGCCGGGCCATGAACGCCCGTGTGGTCGGCTCGGACAAGGACACCGACCTGGCCCTGCTGCAACTGGACGTCTCCGACGGGGCCGGGGACCTACCGTACGCCCCGCTGGGCGGCTCGGCCAACCTGGAGGAAGGCGACTTCGTGATGGCGATGGGAGCGCCCTGGGGACTCAGTCGGAGCGTTTCCATCGGCATCATCGCCTGCACGCGCCGTTACCTTCCCGGCAACAGTGAGTACAGCCTGTGGCTGCAGACGGACTGCGCGATCAGCCCAGGCAACTCGGGCGGGCCGCTCGTCAACACGCGCGGCGAAGTCATCGGCATCAATTCGCGCGGGTATCTCATGGGCGGTGACCTCGCATTTGCCGTGCCCTCCGACACCGTGGCCTTCGTCGTGGATCAGCTCCGGGCGCACGGGGAGGTCCGCTGGTCCTGGACCGGGCTGGAGCTCCAGCCGCTGCGGGACTTCAATCGCAACACGTACTTCGAGGGCACGCAGGGCGTCATCGTCGCCAGCACGGACCCGGAGAGCCCCGCCCGGGCCGCGGGTCTGCAGCCGCGCGATCGCATCCTCTCGGTCAATGATCGCGCGACGAATGCCCTGACGGAAGAGGACTTGCCCGCCATCCGAACGTGGCTGGGCCTGCTGCCGGTCGACCAGCCGGTGCAGGTCCGGTTCCAGCGGGATGATACGGAGCAGACCTGCGAGATGGTCCCCCGGGGGAAGGGCAAGGTGGAGGGAGACTCGTATGACTGCAAGCGCTGGGACCTCACGGTCAAGACCATCAACCAGTTTGAGAACCCGGAGCTGCACTTCCACCGGCAGGAAGGCGTATTCGTTTATTCCGTGAAATATCCCGGCAACGCTGCGGGATCCGATCTTCAGACCAATGACATCATCCTCAAGGTCGACGGTCGAGACGTGCGCACGCTGGACGATCTACAGCAGATTCACACGACCCTCGTGGAGAAAGTGGACGAACGGCACCGCGTGGTCTTCACCGTTCTGCGCAACGGACTGATGCGGCAGGTGGTGCTCGATTTCCTTCGTG
>CAZBFW010000813.1:0-2274 GCA_964491135.1 uncultured Phycisphaeraceae bacterium
GATAATGAGCGGTGACTGGAGTTCAGACGTGTGCTCTTCCGATCTGGGCCAGGGGCGACACGCTGACCTGGGAGCATCGCACGTTCGCCTGGGAGCCGCAGCTGGAGCCGGACGACAAGTTGGAACGAGCCAACATCGCCGCACTCAAGGCATACGAAGCGGAGCAACGCCGGCTGCTGGAGCAGGAGCGAGCGGGGCGCCGGGCGCCGGTCTCGCAGCCGGCCGCCGTGGGCGCCTGACGGCCCGGCCGCCGATCCGTACGATCGAAAGCGGTTCAGACAATGACGTACTCACTGGAAGACCAGATCGGCCAGATGATTCTCCTGGGGTTTCGCGGGACGACCGCCGAACCGCAGTCGGCCGTCCTGCGCTGGATTCGCGACTGCCGGATCGGGGGCGTCTACCTCTCCGAGAACGAGACGCCGATGGGCCGGACCATCGGCAACATCGAGTCGCCGGACCAGTTGCGGAGCCTCACGCAGACGCTGCAGGGCGCCTCGCGCATCGGGCTGTTCGTGACGCTCGACGCGGAAGGCGGGCAGGTCATCCGGCTGAAGGAACGGTACGGATTTCCCCCCACGCGGTCCGCCCAGGATCTGGGCACGCGCGACGACGTGACGGAGACGCGACGGCAGTCCGCCCAGCTTGCACGAACACTCAGAACCGCGGGCGTGAATCTCAACTTCGCACCCGTGCTGGACCTCAACCGCAACCCGCACAATCGCGCGCTCAACGCCAAGCAACGTTGCTACTCGGAAGACCCGGACGTGGTGACCCGGCACGCCCGGGTCGTGATCGAAGAACACCATCGCGAGCGGATCGGCTGCGTTCTGAAGCACTTCCCCGGACACGGCAGCACCATCGCGGATTCGCATCTCGACCTGGCGGACGTCAGCGACACCTGGTCGCCGGATGAGCTGGAGCCCTTCCGCCGGCTGATCGCCCTCCACCTGGCCGACGGCGTGATGACCGCCCACGTGCTGCTGCGGCGGTACGACGCCGAGCAGCCCGCCACGCTGTCGCGAGTCATCCTGACCGACCTGCTTCGCAACGATTTGAAATTCGAGGGCGTCATTCTCTCGGATGACCTGAACATGGGCGCCATCCAGCGCAATTTCCCCTACGAGGAAGCGGTGGCCCGAGCCGTCGAGGCGGGCGTCGACATCGTCCTGAACGCCAACGTGGATACCTATGATGATTTCACCGCGGAAAGAACGTTCGCGGTGCTGATGGAGCACGTGAAGGCCGGCCGCCTGAGTCGTGAGCGGATTGAGAGATCCTTCACGCGCATCATGACCCTCAAGCACAGGCTCGGGCTCGAATAGCCGCCCTTCGTCACGACGCGTTGAATTCCGCCACCGTCTCCACCATGGCCAGGTAGTGCGCGGGGGGAATGTAGTTCGGGATGGAGTTCCCCGAACCGCAGGCATAGGCCCCGCCGGGTGCGCCGTGCTCCAGAACGCGGCGGGTGCGGGGGCGGATGGCGTCTTCCGGGCCCTGGGCCAGCAGGTTCATGTCGATGCCGCCCAGCGTGGCCACCGAATCCCCGAAACGGTCGAGGAACTGCTCCACGGGCAGGATCGTGTCCTCAAAGCTATGCTTGGCGTCAACGCCGATTTCGTGGATGAGGCACGGCAGCACCGCCTCAAGATTCCCGCAACTATGCAGCAAGAACGGCTTGCCGCACCGGCGGGCCACTTCCACAAACCGCCGGTACCACGGGAACACATTCTCCTTCAGCCAGTCCGGGCTCACCAGCGTTCCGTTCCGGCTGCCCAGGTCGTCGCCGAGCCAGAGGGCACAGACCGATTCCATCTGGCCGTAGGTTTCGAACACGCCCAGCAGCGTCCGGCCTACGCCGTCCAGAATCGCCGTCACCAGGTCCGGGTCGTCGTAGACGGCGAACATGAAGTGCTCCAGGCCGAGAATGTCCGTCGTGAACTCCAGCACGCCGCCGCAGAAGCCGACCAGGGCCATCCCGTCCGGAAGGACGGCCTTCGCCGCTTCCAGCGGCCCGAAGTCCACGTCCGTCGGGGCCGGCCAGCGGAATCGCGCCAGATCAGCCGCGGTCTGCACCACGCCCTGGTGGGGATTCTGCCACTGCCGCCCGTCCTCTGCGGTCGCCGCTTTGAGCCGGGGCACGTCGAACGGAATGGGCGCCGAAATCTTCACCACGTCGTAGCCCATTCGATGGTGCAGCCGGACCATCGATTGCGCGACGGCCTGCACGTCCGGACGCCCGCCGCCCGGGCGCGGGACCGGCTCGTCCAGAAG
>CAZBFW010000814.1:0-2271 GCA_964491135.1 uncultured Phycisphaeraceae bacterium
ATGTTGGCCTCCAGCGATCGGCCGCGAGCAACGCCCGGCCCTCGCGCCGCGAAGATGCCGTTGTCGCGGTGTGTGCCCTCAATCCGCCGCCAGGGCAGCCAACGCACGGGAGACGACGCCCGGATCTTGCGAATGACGGCCAGGCCGTCGTGCGGCACCAGCAGCAGGTCGGGCAGCCACTCCCGCTCCTCCCGAGAGCAGCCGTAGAGCTCCTCCGGCTTGTGCGCGGCCCGAAAGACGCGGATGGTCCGCCCGGCCGGGTCGCGATCGGTCACCTCCAGAAACCGCGCTCGAAGCTCGTCGCGCAGCGCCTCGTAGCGATCCGTCGGCACGATGCCCGTTTCCTGCCGGCCGGACAGGTTGATGTACAGAAAGCCGGCCATGCCCGCGTGCATGACGCAGGCCTGTGTGTGTGCCAGGTCGATGGCCAGATCCTGCTCGATGCTGAACATGCCCCCGTCGAACTTCCCGCGCTTTCGCTTGCGCATCCGTCGCAGCCAGCCCAGGCTGCGGTTGGCGCCCTCGGCGGCGGGGTTGATGGTCAGGAATCCCCACTGCTGAAGCAGCCGGTTCGGCTGCGCCTGGCCCTCCAGGCTGCCGTGGCCGTGGTCGGACATGACGAAGACGGCGGCGTGGTTCCGATCGGCGTAATCGACCATCCGGCCGAACACGGCGTCGAGCTCCGCGAAGCACTGCAGGACGGCGTCGGTCCGTTTCGGGTGGCGGTCCGCCCAGCGGGGATCGATGTACTTCCATGTCTTGTGCTGGAGGTTGTCCACGAGTTTGAGCACCACCATCAGCGCGTCCCAGCCGTTCCGGTCGCCCAGCTCGCGCGCCAGCGTCTCACCGTGGTGAAAGCTGCGTCTGACCGCCTCCAGGTTCTCCTGGAAGACACCCTCGCCGCCCAGCGTCTTGCGCCGCCAGCGGCTGCCGAAGCCGTAATCCGGGCAGAGCCGCAGCACCTCGTTCTTCAGGTCGGCAGGCCAGGTGAACTCGCTGTCGCGGTTGGGCGTGCCGAACCCGCTGATGAGAAAGCCGTTGACCGGCGTGGGCGGGTACGTCATGGGGATGCCGATGCAGCCCACGCGAAGCCCCTTGTCGCCCAGAATCTGCCACAGCGTACGTACGTGCCGCAGGCAATTGGTGGTGTTCAACGTCAGGCGGTTCGTGCGGACATCGTATCGCTCAAAATCGATGATGCCGTGGGTGCCCGGGCTCTTACCCGTCATGAATGTGGTCCAGGCGGCGGGTGTGATCGGCGGCACCGTGGACCAGAGCGTGCCGCACGTGCCCTCGGCGCAGAATCGCTTCAGATGCGGCATGAGACCGCGGTCCATCAGCGGGCCGAGCACGTCCCACGTGGCCCCGTCCAGGCCGATGATGAAGACGCGCCTGGCGCGGGCGGATTGCTGGCTGTCCGGCTGTCCTTCGGGTCGTTCCGTCATGTGAATAAAAGAATTCTCCGTGCGCATCCTTTTCCGGCCCAACACGTAGCCGAGCACGTCAGTGTAATGGCGTCCTTCCTGCGTTGCAAACGAAGCCGCGCGAGACTATCTACAGAGTCCGGCCCGGACCGCCGGGCCGCCCGGGAACGCACAGGAGCCAGCCATGCGGATTCTTCGCGAGCCGACCGTCTATCTCGTGGGACGCCAGACCGTGGATGAGGCGGCGGTGGACCGGTTTCTGGCCGACCACGGCGTGACCCAGTGGGCCACCGATTCGACGGTGGCCGGCGAGAAGCTCTGCGAGATCGCCGGCCGCATGTGTTACATGAGCTTCGCCAAACCCCGGCCGGGCGGTAATGCGGCCTACATTGAACGCCTGCTGGAGGTCGGGCACGGCAGCGTGCTCGAGCACAGCGTGTGGAACTTCATCATCACCGGCGTGTCGCGATCGTTCACGCACGAGCTCATCCGGCACCGGGCGGGCTTCGGGTACTCGCAGCTTTCGCAGCGGTACGTGGACGAGTCCGTGGCGGATTTCGTGGAGCCGGACTGCATCGCCGACGATCCGGAACTCCACGAGGTATGGCGCTCGGCGGTGGAGCATTCCCAGGAGGCCTACGTGAAGCTCGTGCAGGGCCTGGACCGCGTGTTTCGCCGGGAATCGGACGCCACCCTGCGCCGCAAGCTGGCCCGCCAGGCCGCCCGCTCCGTGCTGCCCAATGCCACGGAGACGAAGATTTTCGTGACGGCCAACACCCGCGCCCTGCGGCACTTCATCGAGCTGCGCGCCAATGAGCACGCGGAGGTGGAAATCCGCAAGGTGGCC
>CAZBFW010000815.1:0-2270 GCA_964491135.1 uncultured Phycisphaeraceae bacterium
ATAATGAGCGGTGACTGGAGTTCAGACGTGTGCTCTTCCGATCTCTGCTTTGCCGACCTCATCGCGGTACCCGAGCGAAACCTGCACCCCCTGCCCGACGCCGTCTCGGACGAGGAAGCCGTCTTCGTGGAACCCCTGGCCGCCGCCTACCAGGTCATCAAGCAATGCCCGGTGGATGCGCGAATGACCGTGGCGGTCGTCGGAAGCGGGCGACTGGGACTGCTGGCGGCCCAGGTGCTGGCCGGCACCGGCTGTCGGCTTCAGGTGGTCGGCCGCAACCCGCACACGCTGGAGTTCTGCGAGAAGCGCCGGATCCAGTCTGTGTCCGTGCAGGACCTGATCCCCCGGAACGATCACGACCTCGTGGTCGAGTGCACCGGCGTCCCGGACGGTATGAAGATTGCGCTGGGCCTGGTCCGTCCGCGCGGCACCATCGTGCTGAAAAGCACCTACGCGGACACCGGGTCGCTGAACCTGGCCCCGGCCGTCATCAACGAGGTGAGCATCGTGGGCAGCCGCTGCGGCCCGTTCCCGGAAGCGATCAACGCCCTGGCCCGCAAGGAAATCGAGGTCGGCCTGATGATCGCCCGGTCGTACAAGATCGAAAAGGGACTGGAGGCCCTGGAGGCCGCCGCCGACCCAAGGAACGTCAAGGTGCTGCTGCGCATCGACCCGCGATAAGAGAAGAGGCTGTAGGCTGTAGGCTCGGGCACCTGAACGGAGTCGCACACGAATCATGGATGATACACGCGGGTGGCACATCGAGGAGGTGGGCGGGATTCCACTGGCCAGATCGGCGTCGCTGGAGGGGATACCGGCGCTCGTTCACGGATTCACCCTGGCCGGGTTCAACATGTCCCTCAAAACCGGTCCCGATCCGGCCGGCACGCCCAAGCGCCGCCAACAACTCTGCCAGGCTCTCGGCCTGGACTTCGCGAAGCTCACCGGAGCGGTCCAGGTCCATGGCGCCGAAATCGTGCCCGTGGACGAATCGCTCGCCGGCGCCGGGCGAGACGGCACCGTTCCGCCCATTCCGCACATCGACGGATTCGTCACCGACACCCGGGGCATCACCCTGATGGGCATGTCCGCCGACTGCCCGATCCTCCTGGCGTACGATCCCGCGCGGCCGGCCATCGGTGTCGTGCATGCGGGCTGGCGGGGAACCATCGCCTGCATCGCTCTGCGGCTGGTGGGCGTCATGGAACGATGCTTCGGCTCCAAGGCCGCGGATCTGCGCGTGGCCATCGCGCCGTGCGCGGGCCGGGAGGAGTTCGAGGTGAAGGAAGACGTGGTCCGCCTGGCCGCCGCTCGATGGGACGGGTACCAGATGTTCTTCCCGCAACGAGACGGACGAACGTTCTTTGACCTGCGGAGCACGAACGTGGGGCAGCTCACCGCCGCCGGCGTCCGCCCGGAACACATCGACGTGGCCGAAATGTGCACCATCCGCGATGAGCGCTTCCATTCCTTCCGCCGCGACGGAGCCGCCACCGGCCACGCCGCCCTCGTCGCCGCCCTGGCGTAACCGACACCCCGGGGCGGGGCCGCCCCGGCACCCCACACCACTGACGCCCAAGCCGCGTCCGCGTATGATGAGCCGCCGCGGACCATTCGCCGTCCGCAATGGTGGTTTCGCCCGTGGGTCACGTGCAACCATCCGAATCCGTCCCATCGCGATTCGCCCGGCGCCGAATCGCCGTGATCGGTCTGGCCGCCGTTGTGCATCTGGCGTTCTGCTTCCTGCATCACGCGGAGCCCGCGGGTGATGCCGCGGAGCACCACGCCCTCGCCGTCAGTCTCGCTACCCACGGCACGTTCGGCCTGGCCCCCTGCGAGGGCGGCCCGCCGGAGCCGACGGCCCGGCGAATGCCGCTCTATCCCCTGGCGTTGGCCGGTCTGTACGCCGCGCTCGGCGTGGAACAGGGGCTGTCTCTGGCCCCCGTGCTCCAGGCCGGCCTGATGGTCCTGAACGTGGGCATGGTCATCGCCCTGGCTCGACGTTTCTTCCGCGACGGCGCCGCCCTGCTGGCCGGCGTGCTGACGTGCTTCTACCACCCCTGCCTGTTGCTGCCGACCGAGCTGCTCTCGGAGAACCTGTACCTGCCGCTGTTGCTGGGCACGCTGTGCCTCCTGACGCGCAAGACGAGCCGGCCCGTCGCGTCGCAGGCCATCGCGTTCGGGCTGCTGGGGATGCTCATCTTGACGCGGGCCAACGCGGTCCTGCTCGTGCCCGTTGCCGCCGCCTGGGCCTGGCGGCAAAAGGCCGG
>CAZBFW010000816.1:0-2268 GCA_964491135.1 uncultured Phycisphaeraceae bacterium
GCGATGAAGGGCTTGTCCAGATCGGCATCGCTGTAGTTGCCGGTTGCCTTGAGCAGACTGCGATGAGGGGCCCTCTCCGGGCCACGTTTGATTCTGTCAGAGCGCATGGTTGTGCATCCGTCCGCAAGACGATCCGGACGATCGCGATCGCCCGGGCCGCTTCCGTCACTCTTTCAATACGGCGGCCGCGATCCGGTCGCCCATCTCGCAAGTGCTGATCGGCGCCTGGCCCGGGAAGACAAGGTCTGCCGTCCGGGCGCCCGCGGCAATCACGCGGTCGACGGCCGCCTCGATGGCCTCGGCGGCCTCCGGCCACTCCAGCGAATAGCGGCACATCATGGCGGCGCTGAGGATCGTGCCGATCGGGTTGGCGACACCTTTGCCGGCAATATCCGGCGCGGAGCCATGGATGGGCTCGTAGAGCCCGAGCGTGCCCTCGCCCAATGACGCGGAAGGCAGAAGCCCCATCGACCCCGCCAGCACGGACGCCTCGTCGGTCAGGATGTCGCCGAACATGTTCTCGGTGACCATCACGTCAAATCGCCCGGGCTTCTGGATGAGAAACATGGACGCGGCGTCCACCAGCACGTGGTCCAGCTTTACATCCGGGTATTCCTCCGTCACCACGCGCGTCACGGTCGCCCGCCAGAGGCGCGACGATTCCAGCACGTTTGCCTTGTCCACGGAGGTGAGCCGACCGGAGCGTCCCCGGGCAGCCTCGGCGGCGCGGCGGGCGATTCGCTCGATTTCGCCCGTGCTGTAGATCATGGTGTCAAAAGCCGCCTCGCCGCTGGGGTCCTCTCGCCTGCCACGCTCGCCGAAGTACAGGCCGCCGGTCAGCTCCCGCACGACCAGCAGATCCACGCCGGCCACCAGCTCCGCCTTGAGCGGACTGGCGGCCGCCAGGGCCGGATGCACGCGAACGGGACGCAGGTTGGCAAAGAGGCCCAGCGCTTTGCGAATGCCCAGCAGCCCCTGCTCCGGGCGCACCGCCGCGTGCGGGTCGTCCCATTTCGGGCCGCCGACGGCGCCCAGCAGAACGGCGTCCGCGGCCCTGCAGAGCCGGACCGTCTCCTCGGGAAGGGCCGTCTTCGTCTGGTCGATGGCAATCCCGCCGATGAGGGCGTCCTGAAAACGCAGAGACCGGCCGAACCGACGCGCCGCCGCCTCCAGCACCTTGCATGCCTCTCGGACCACTTCGGGGCCGATGCCGTCGCCGGCAAGTCGTGTGATCGTGTGGTTCATCGATGGTTTCCGCGGACCGCCGAAGCGGACCCTCCCATGTCTAGCGGGCGGGCGAGACACGGGTCTCGCAGGTATAAGCCGCGTCGTCGGGGCCGTGCAGGCCCGCGCGGATCAGGCCGTACTCGAAGCTGTCGTATAGCGCCTGCCAGCTCGCCTCAATGATGTTGCGGGAGGCGCCAACGGTGGACCACGTTTGCACGCCGTCGCTGGTGTCGATCATGACGCGCGTGGTCGCCTTGGTGGCCTGGCTGCTGTCCAGGATGCGCACCTTGTAATCGACCAGGCGAAATCCTTCAATCTGCGGGTACGCGTCGCGCAACGCCTTTCGCAGGGCCAGGTCCAGTGCGCCCACCGGGCCGACGCCCCCGGCAGCCGTATGGTGTTCGTGGTCGCCCACGCGAATCTTGACGTTCGCCTCGGCCAGGTGCCCGCGGCCTTCGCGGTGCTCCACCACCACGAGAAAGTCAATCAGCGCGAAGAAGGGCCGGTAGTCCGGGCGTTCGCGCCGCATCATGAGCTCCACGGACGCCTCCGCCGCCTCGAACGCGAAGCCCTGGTTCTCCAGCTCCTTGATCCGCGTCAGCAACTCGCGGTGATCGCCGCCGTTTCCATCCCCCAGGCCGAAGTCGCCGGCCTTGCGCTCCAGGTTGCCGCGGCCGGACAGTTCGGAGACAAGGACGCGGGTCTGGTTGCCGACGGATTCCGGAGCGCAGTGCTCATACGAGCCTTCGTCCCGTTGAATCGCCGAGACGTGCACGCCGGCCTTGTGTACGAAAGCGCTGCGGCCGACGTACGGCGCACCCGCGGGCAGAGCGTAGTTGGCAATCTCCGCAACGTGCCGGGCCAGCTCGGTGAGGCGAACCATGCGCCCCTCCGGGAGGGAGGACTGCTCGGTCTTGAGCTCCACGTTGGCGATGATCGGACAGAGGTCGGCGTTTCCGCACCGTTCCCCGATGCCGTTGATCGTACCCTGCACGTGCGTGCAGCCGGCGTGGAGGGCGACCATCGAGTTCGCGACGGCAC
>CAZBFW010000817.1:0-2267 GCA_964491135.1 uncultured Phycisphaeraceae bacterium
ACGAGCAAGGCCGGGACGGCAAGGAGTACCCGCGGGTGACGCCGGTGCTGAATCGATCGGCGACGCCGGCGGCTGCGCCGGCCGCGGACGGTCCACCGTCAGTCGACGACGGGCCGCCGGCGGTCGACGACGCTCCGCCGGGCGGCGGGCTGCTCACCAAGGAGCAGGCCTGGGCCGAGGTTCAGCGTGCGTGGGCCAACGTGACGGGAGACGACGCCAAGGCACGCCGGAACCAGGCCTGGCAGCAGGCGGTCCGCAAGATCGGCAAGCCCGAGACCCAGTTCTCGATGAGCGATTGGGCTCAAGTCGCCAGCGAGGCCTCGCTGCCATTCTGAGGAGGGGATCATGCCAGCGGGACGTCCGAGACAACTCAAGCTCTCACAGATCCGCGTGGAGCCCGACATCCAGGCCCGGGTACGGGTCGATGACCAGGTGGTCGCCGATTACGCGGAGGCCGTCGAACGTGGCGACAAGCTTCCCGCGGTCGTCGTGTTCGCCGACCGCTCCGGCACGTATTGGCTGGCGGACGGGTTTCACCGGGTGGCCGCCTATCGGCGGCTGGGCCGGGAGGTTGTACCGGTCCAGGTCCAGAACGGCAGCCGCACTGACGCCGCCTGGTACGCCCTGGGGGCCAACCGGGCAAACGGCGTGCGCATGTCGAACGCGGACAAGGAGCGGGCGGTCAAACTCGCCCTGCAGATGCGGCCGAAGGCGAGCGACAGAGCAATCGCGGTACACGTTGGGGTGTCGGACAAGACGGTAGCGAAGCATCGATCTGAAGTGTGCCAGAATCGGTCAGGTGCGGAAATTCCGCACCTGGCCCGCCGCGAAGGTCGCGACGGCAAGAGCTACCCGGCCGAGACAACTCGCCAATCCGCCGAGGGTTGCGCCGACGATCCGCCGCCGTCGCTGGACGACGATGACCCGCCGCCGACGGTTGAATTTTCCCCCAACTCGCCCGCGGCCGGCCCCTCCCAAGCGGCCGCGGGCGACCCTCCTCCCCCGCCCGAAACGGACCGGGTGGGAAACCCGATCCCGAATGACCGGATCGCCGAGGCGTTCCGGCGGGACCACGAGCTCGTCGAGCTCTGCACCCAGGTCAGCCGGTTGAAGGCGGCGGTCCTCGCCCGGGTCGAAATTGGGGATTCGTTGTTCGCCCACCTGACGGCGAGCCAGTTCGAAGTGGACTGCAACAACCTGCGGCGAGCGCTGGATGCCTGCCGGCCGTTCGCCATTTGCCCGTACTGCGGCGGCGAGGGCTGCAAGGCCTGCCGGTCGACGGGCTGGGTCAACGAGCTCGCGTACAAGGCGGCGCCCGGGGAGATCAAGCGATGAGCGAACGGACACTGCTGGCGATCCGAATCGCAGGGCTCTGCCTGTCGGTCATCGGAATCATCGCCAGTCTGGCTGCCATTTGCCTTCTCGCGCGGGGATGCATGCCATGAGCACCATACTGAGATACCCGTTCACCGAAGAGGAGTTCCGCCTGGCCAACGCGGCCTGGGGCTGCAACTGCGGGCCGTCGGCACTGGCGTTCGTGCTGCAGAAGCCCTTGGAAGTGGCTCGCGACGCCATCCCGAGCTTCATGGAACGAGGCTATACGTCACCGACGATGATGCGGCTGGCGCTGGAGAGACTCGGGCTCCCTCCACACATGGCGGTCATCCGGCCGCCGATCGATCGACAGTCGCTGCCGGCGCTGCTGTTTCATGCGCGGCCCGCGTTGGTTCGCATCCAGTTCACCGGACCGTGGATGGGGCCGCGTGCACATCCAAAGGCAGCGTATGCTCACACTCATTGGATCGTGGCATGGGAAGAGACCGCAACGCCGGGCTCGATACGCGACCTCCGCGTCTTCGACTGCAATGGTGGGATACTGTCATTCGATGATTGGCAGTCCTCGGTTTTGCCGCACCTGATCCCTCAGCGCGGCGACGGCGGCTGGTATCCGACTCACATCTGGAGGACTGCATGATGAGCCGCAACCCGCGATTCTGTCCGCACTGCGGACGGCGATATGAGGCGGAGCCCAGCGTGCGACCGCGCCGGTTGCCTCCGCCACCCCCGGCGCCGCCGACGGAAACAATGACACGCGGCCCGCGAGTTCCGGAGCGACCGCCGGCGCGGCCAAGTTACAGGCTTGGGCCCGGGATTGTAGTCCCGCTGCTGCTTCTGGCGGCACTTGTCGTGGTCATGGGGTTGGCGGCCATCTACGTGTTCATGCGCCTGCCGTGAGAGAGGTAAAGGGTGAGATCGTGACCAGGCGA
>CAZBFW010000818.1:0-299 GCA_964491135.1 uncultured Phycisphaeraceae bacterium
CGCGTCACCTCCGGCCACTGCCGAGCAACGTTCCAGAGGTCCAGGAACCGCTCCGCCTCTCCTCGCGCAGACTCCACCAGCCTCCCCGCGTACCCGCGGGCCTCCTCCAGCATCTCTGCTGCCCGCCCGCGCGCCTCGGGGACGATACGCGCCTCTTCCGCCAAAGCCTTGTCGATTCGCGTCGCCCTGTCCTCCATCGCGCCGGCCACGTCCCGAAAGGCGTCGTGGACTTCGCCCGGCGCGTGGGCGTCCAGAAAGTGGAAACCGTAAACGCGTATCCCGCAGCCCCAGGCATCCAG
>CAZBFW010000818.1:309-2267 GCA_964491135.1 uncultured Phycisphaeraceae bacterium
CCTACACGACGCTCTTCCGATCTCAGGCATCCAGGTTCGCCTGCGCGGCGGTCACAACCAACGTCGCCGCCACCCGCCGGCGCGCCGTGAAGATCTCGTTGATGGACTCGCCCCCCAACACCTCGCGACACGCCGCCTGCACTGCGCTGCGAACGGTGCGCTCGCGGTCGGTCATCCCGTACGCAAACTGCAGGACCGACCGTTCCGTACCATCATCCGCCCCCCACAGTACCATCGTCTTGATGTCCGCGATGTTTTCATCCCCGACCAGGCTCCATGACTCACCCGTCTCACTGGCAAACGTGGGAGTGCCCTTCTCCGGGTGGAACTTGTACCCCAGCACTGTCCGATACACGCGGCGCACCGCGATGCGATCGACCGATTCAATCGGATGCGGCCAGGCATAGTGCAGCCCGGGCGACAGGCCGGTCCGATGGATCGCCCCGAAACGCTTCACAATCCCCACCTCCTCCGGCTGCACACAGAAAAATCCGCTGGCCAGCCACCCGACCGCCGCGCCCAGCAGCACCGCCACCACCAGGCGCCCCAAGTTCACCCGCACCGGCAGCCGCCCATCCAGCCATCCGACGATGCGCTCCACGTAGCGCCGTCGCCTCATGCTCACCGCGCAGAGCAGGAGAAAGGCAACCGCCCCGGCGATCTTCACAGATGGCGGCACAAAGGGCTCGCTCAGCGCCTGGATGTGCCTTGCCGAACCGGGCTGGCTCACCCAGTTGTCCAGCACGGCTCCGGCGACGAGGGCCACCACGATGATGCTCGCCAAGTACACCACCATGGTCCGCCGGCCCAGCACGCCACGCAGCACTCCCAGCGAGCCGATGTTCGTCGCCGGACCCACCAGCAGCAGCACCAGCCCAGCCCCCGGGCTGACACCCTGGGCAATCAGGGCTGCGGCAATCGGTGTGGAACCCTCCGCGCATACGTAAAGAGGAACTCCCAAGGCCACCATGACAAGCATGGATTGGAGCGAGCCCCGAAAAAGCGTGCTGAGCACCACGCCTGGCATCAGCGCCTGGATGGCGGCGGCCGCCAGAATGCCGATCAGCACCCAGCCGAAAATGTCGTCGAACAGATCCACGAAGGCGTAACGCAGCGCGCCCCGCAGCCGCGCCTGTGTCGGCTGCAGCTCCTCAACCGCCTCCTCCGCCCTGGCGCAATGGGGACAAGACCCCGATTCGCTCGCGTCCGATGCCCCCTCCGCCGCCCCCCTGTCTCGCCGTTCAAACGCAGTCTCCACCAGGCCGGCCACCACGGCCGTGATCGCCGCCGCCACGGGCCGAGCAATCGCCATAACCGGGCCCAGCAGTCCGTACGTCAGCAGCACGGACGTCACACTGGTCTCCGGAGTGGAAATCAGAAACGACAGCGTGGCGCCCTTGCTGGCTCCTTTGCGGCGCAGCGCGATCGCAGCCGGCAGCACGCTGCATGAGCACAACGGCAGGGGAAGCCCGATGAGGGCCGCCAGCAGGACCGATCGGGACCGCGCCGCGCTCAGCAGCCGAATCACCGTCTGGGTCGGGATCAACGCGTGCAATAGCCCGGCGATGGCGAACCCCACCAGGATGAACACCGCCGACTCACAAAGGATGTTCCAGATCGCCTGGCCCATACAGTCACACTGCAAGACAACCCTTCTTGCGCGATTGTAGTCCGGGTCTCAGAGGGTGTACATCGCAAGTGCCGCCGTACAGCCTACTCCAGAACCGGTGGAGTCGGCCCGGATCGCATGTCCTGCTCCTCAAAGCGAGCGACCAGGCTGGGCAGGAGGCGGAAGAGTTCCGCCTCCATCTCCGACAAGTCCACGTTCCGGGAAGCCATCGCCAGCCGTGCCGTGACAAGCAGGCGCTCCGGGTCACCGCTGGACAGGCCGCTGTCGGTGAACCAGCCGAATGACGGGAGGAACTTGGGGAGAAACCAGATCGGAAGAGCACACGTCT
>CAZBFW010000819.1:0-2265 GCA_964491135.1 uncultured Phycisphaeraceae bacterium
ACACCCTATCCTACACTCTTTCCCTACACGACGCTCTTCCGATCTCGTCGGCAATCTGGGAGGTCAGTCGCTCCTGGAGCTGGGGGCGAAGGGCAAACGCCTCGACCACGCGCGCCAGCTTGGACACGCCCACCACCCGTCCGTCCGGGAGATAGGCCACGCTGGCGCGACCCTCAAACGGCAGCAAGTGGTGTTCGCACATGGAGTGAAAGGGGATGTCCTTGAGCACGACCATCTCGTCGTACGTCTCGGTGAATTGGGTGGTGAGGTACTCGGCCGGATCGGTGTGCAGCCCGGCGAAGAATTCCGAGTACATGCGGGCGACGCGGGACGGAGTCTGTCGCAGGCCTTCGCGGTCCAGGTCTTCGCCCACGGCGATCAGGATTTCCCGGACGGCCCGTTCGATTCGAGGCAGGTCCATGGTTGTTTCCGGTGCGGCGGCGTCCCGCCGCGGCCATCAGTCCGCGCCGGACCCCTGCGCGCCGGGGTCACCGGGGCCGCGGTTCCATTCCAGGCGCGGGGCGTCACCCCACAACAACTCGAGATCGTAGTATTGCCGGTACTCCGGTGCAAATATGTGTATCACGACGTCGACGAAATCGAGCAGCATCCAGGTGGCAGATTCGTACCCGGCGGATCCGAACGGCCTCCAGCCGCACTGTCGGCCCGCGTCCTCGGCGGCGTCAAACGCCGCCCGCATCTGGCGATCGGACGTACCGGAGCAGATCACGAAGAAATCCGTGACGGAACACATTCCGCGCAGATCGAGGACGACGACATCCTCCGCCCGGTGATCGTGGACGGCGCGTGCGGCCCGGACGGCCAGTTCCCCGGCGTCCGGGGCGCGCTTTTCGAGTGGTTTCGGTTCAGCACTCATGGGCTAATCGGCCGTTCAGGGTATCCCAGGGGTCCGCCGGCCGCAACCTGCGGACGCCGGGCGAGATGAGATCGTCAGGCGGAGAACAGGGACTGCTGGTGGGGAGAATCGACGGCCGCCCGCTCTTTCACGTCGCGGATTTCCTCGATGAAGGCTTCCACGTTGTCAAACTGGCGGTAGACGGCCATGAAGCGGACGTACGCCACCTGGTTCAGCCGGCGCAGGTGGGTCACCACGTACTGGCCGATCTGTTTGCTGGTCACCTCACGCTCATGTTCGCGGAAGATGTCGCACTCCACGGCGTCCACCAGACGTTCCATCGCGTCGGGCTCGATGGGGAGTTTGTAGCAGGCATGGCGGACGCCCGACAGGATCTTGTCGCGTCGATAGGGCACTCTTGCTCCGTCACGCTTGACGACCGTCAGGCGAAGCTCTTCCTCCACCCGTTCCTTGGTCGTGAATCGCCTTCCGCAATGGGTACAGACGCGGCGGCGCCGGATCACGCTGCCGCTCTCAGTCGACCGCGAGTCGATCACCTTGTCGGAGTCGTGCTTGTTGCAGGCGGGGCAACGCATGAGACGCTCGCCGAAACGTGTACGCTTTCCGCTGCTTGGGCGTTCCGCCATCGACCGTTTGACGACCGCAAACGGTACCGGCAGCACACACGGTGTGTCAACAGGGAACCTTTGCCGCTCCACTGGACAGCCGCCGCCGGACCCCTACAGTACCGGCTTGATGGATCGAATGATCGACAAGCGAGTGGGTCGCGTCCGTCTGCTCGGCCGGACGCTGGCCGGCGAAGAGACGGTTCTGGCGGCTCCCGAGCAGGATGTCTGTTTCGACATCGGCCGGGCCCCACGGGAGGTCATCCCGATCGACAACATCTGTCTGTCGCACGGGCACATCGACCATTCGGCCAACATCGCCTACTACTTTTCGCACCGGGAGTTCATCGGAGCGCCGCCCGGCCGGCTGATCGTTCACCGGCAGCTCGCCGCTCCTTTTCAGGCCCTGATGGGTGTTTGGGCGGACATTGAGGGCCGTCCGGGCCCGTGGCAGATCGAGCCGGTGCTTCCGGGCGACGAGGTGCGCATCCGCCGGGGTCTACTGGTGCGGGCCGTGGAGGTGAACCACGATTCCCGGTCGCTGGGGTTCTCGGTTGTGGAGGAGCGGTTCAAGCTCAAGCCCGAGCTGGCGGACCATACGGGGCCGCAACTGGTCGAGCTGAAGAAACAGGGGGTGGCGATTCAGAATCGCGTTGAGGTCCCTGTGGTGGCCTATTGCGGGGATACGGCCGACGGGCCGCATTTTGACCTGGACTGCATCCGGAATGCGGAGGTCCTAGATCGGAAGAGCGTCGTGTAGGGAAAGAGTGTAGGATAGGGTGT
>CAZBFW010000820.1:0-2260 GCA_964491135.1 uncultured Phycisphaeraceae bacterium
GGCGGACGTCCGGACCGAGACGACCGAGACCGGAGAGATTCGTCTGACGGTTGCGCCTCGTTCGGACGCGGCGGAGATCCTTCCTCGTCCGTGGCGGGTCGATCATACGTACGTGATCCTGGTTGATCCTGTGACTCGGTTGTTCAAGCAGGTCGACGAGTACGGCACTCGGGATGGCCGCGACGTTCTGCAGATGCGCTTCGAATATCCGGACTACAACGAAGCGACCGATCCCAAGCTCTTTGTCCTGGAGCCCCCGGGGGGTGCGGCCCTGGACGATCGGGTCACCGGCATCGGCTGGCCGCAGGGCGATCTGACCGATGCCGAGGCGGCCGCCGAGACGGTTCGGCAGTACATCACGGCCAAGGTCGAGCGGAACTACGAATTGGCGGCCCGGCTCTACAACGGCCAGAGCGCCGCCGAGCTGCAGCGGTGGGACGAGGAACAACTCAAGATACGCTACACCCGCCTGGTCTGGATCGGCGAGCCGATCGCTGATCCGCGAGCGGGCGACCGGGGCTTTCAGGTGCCCTATACGCTCGAGCTGGAAACCGCCGACGGCCGGCGCGAGCTTGCGGGCCCGCCGTCCGAGCATCCGGAGATTTCCGGCCCGTCCGAGCACATGAAGGCCAGCGTACGCCCCGTGGCGGGCCAGCCCGACCGCTGGATCATCACCGGGGGTATCTGAGGATTGCCTTCGACCACGGTTGTCACGCCGGGGTGGGCACAGTGCTCACCCCGGCGTGCTTCGTCATCGCGGCTTCCCCACCCCGGGAAGTCAGGGCAGGTGGTCCTCGCCGGGTTCCCAAGCCACGTATCCGAGGGTGCTGGCCCAATCGCGACGGTTCGGCAACGCAATCGCGTCGCCAGGCGCATAGGTGGTCCCGCAGACGACTTCTGTTACGCTCGCATCCGTACAGTCAACCCAATGCGGCCAGTGGAACACGCCCATACAATTGAGATCAAGGGCATCCGATGCAGACGTCATCGCGACGAACGCTCGGGTGTCCGGATCGAAGTAACGGACCGCCTCGTGGAGATTGTCCGACACGTACACGAAAAGCATCCCGTCGCCGCATGCTCCACCGACCTGAGCAGCGCCGGCGTACGCCGCGTCACACCGGGGGAAGCCGGACCACTCGTGCAATGTGGTTTCGTAATCATCGAATTCGTCAAGTGCCAACTCTTCGTCAGAGCCCGGCCCGGCCGAGAGCTGCGAGAGGCATGGGTCTGACCCGTCCGGGCCCACGCACCACCCCGTTCCCGGGTCGCAGTGAAAATGCTCGTCGCATTCACGTGCCAGGTTCCGGCAAACACCATCGTCGCACCAGTCTGCGGTGCACAGGTATTCATCGCTGCAGTCCGAGTCGACCACGCAGCCCATACAGGCGTCTGTCTGTTCGTCGCAGGTGAGCCCCGGGCAATTCGGCGTGCCAGGCATGCAGCCCTGTTGTGGATCACATACTTCGGCGCCGTTGCAGAAGATACCGTCGCTGCACGACGCATCCGATGTGCATGCCGCATTTCCGGCGCGTGGCTCCTGGGGCCATTGACAGCCGCCTGCCAGCGCCAGCACGGGGATCACGACCGTCAGCCCGCAGGCCCGAAGAGCCGCCTGAGCGCCTGTGCACTGTGCTCTGATCATCTGACACTCCCAGAGAGTAGTGAATCGGGTGTCGCATGTGCTCCCCGCGCGATGACGCGCGACATACCGGGTGGCGACAGCCGCAAGTACAACGATCATGCCCACGAATCCGCCTTTCCGAAGATACGCTCGCCCTCGGTGTCCTGCAACGGGTCGGCGTGATTTGTCGAGGACATCCGTTTCCAGAGGTCGACTCCTTCCTCACGTCAATCCCAGTGGCCGATGCAGAAAAGGAGAGAGTGGTGCACCCCCGGCTCCACCGAGACCGTCGCCGAGCCAGCCGACGATGAGTGGGTCAATGGCTTGGGCGCGGGCGCGGCGACAGCCGGCCTGCGATCGGAGCAGGGCTCGCCTTGATCCGCGGCCGGTCCACAAGGGCATGAGGTAGGCGATGGAGCAGAACGGACTGCCTTGTTCGTGGAGTTCCTTCAGCAGGGCAAGACAACTGAGAGGAATGGGCTCGCGGACCTCGTGCAGACGCCGGTGCACCTGGAAAGCGATGGTTCCGTCCAGACCGCGTGATGGGCGTTCGAGGCGCAGGGTCATCACGCGCGGCCCGCGCGGTCCAACACTGGCAGCCGGTTCGATCACGGCGGCAAAGGGTGGCCAGTTCTG
>CAZBFW010000821.1:0-2259 GCA_964491135.1 uncultured Phycisphaeraceae bacterium
GATAATGAGCGGTGACTGGAGTTCAGACGTGTGCTCTTCCGATCTCGCGGCGCTTGAGCTTGAGGAAATACAGGGCGACCAGGGGCGGCACGGTGGCCGCCGCGGCAATCGCGATGATCTGCCAGCCGGAGAGTAGGTTCATCGCCGCCTCGTTCCTCTACCGCAGCAGCCCGCGCTGCCGCAGGTACGACAGAATGACCTGGTCAAAACCCACGTCCGTGCTCGTGAAGAGATACGCCACACCCCGCCGCGTGCAGTACTCCTTGAGTGATTCACAGAAGGCCCGCAGCGTCTGGCGGTAGCGGTTGAGCAGGGCCTGGCTGACGGTGATCTCCGCGACGTCGTCGTCCTCCACGTCCACCAGCCGCAGGTCGCCGGCCAGTTGCGGGCTTACCTCGTCCGGGGCGAGCACCTGGACGCAGTACAGGTCCAGGTTGCGGCCCAGCAGGTAGCGAAGCCCCTGCTCGAACCCGCCTTTTTCAAAGAAGTCGCTGATGACCAGCAGCACGCCCGGCTGCGGGTGCCGCACGGCGTACTGCTTGCAGGCGGCGGCGAGGTTGCTCACGCCCTCGCCGGGCAGATTACGCAGGAAGTCCACCGCCCGGGCCATGAGCCGCTTGCCGCGCAGGCCGGCCATCTCTGCCACCAGCCCGTTTGCGTAGCCGTAGAGGCTGACGCGGTCGTAGTTGCTCAGCCCGATGTAGGCCAGGGCGGCGGCGATCTGCTTGGCGTATTTGAGCTTGCTGGGGCTGCCCCAGTCCATGCTGCGGGAGGCGTCGATGAGGAGGCTGACGTGCAGGTCCTCCTCCTCGAGAAAGAGCTTGAGGAACAGCCGGTCCAGGCGGGCGTAGATGTTCCAGTCAAGGAAGCGCAGGTCGTCGCCGACCACGTAGTTGCGGTAATCGGCGAACTCGACGGACTCGCCCTTGCGCTTGCTCCGGCGCTCGCCCCGCATCTTGCCCGCGAAGATCTTGCGCGAGACGATCTCCAACTGCTCGATCCGACTCAAGAAGCCCGGATCCAGCAGGTCGTCGTCTTTCCTCTCTACTGCCGTCGCCATCATTTGCTCCGCCTTACGCCGCCACGCCGGCCATGGTGGGTGTGGCGCTGAGGATCTCCCGCAGCACGTCGTCCGTGCTGATGCCCTCCGCCTCGCCCTCGAAGTTCAGCAGCACGCGATGCCGCAGGGCCGACAGGTATACTTTCTGCACGTCGGAGAAGCTGGCGTTGTAGCGGCCGTCCAGCATGGCCTGCAGCTTGCCTCCGAGGGTGAGGGCCTGGGCCGCGCGGGGGCTCGCTCCCCAGCGGACGTACTTGTTCGTGATGTCCACCGCGAAGGGCCCGCCGGGATGGGTGGCCATGCTCAGACGGATCACGTAGTCCTGGACGTGCGGAGCCATGACGATCCGCCGGACCAGGTTCTGCGAGCCGAGGATTTCCTGGCCGGACATGACGGGCTGAATGTCCGGCTTGTAGCCGGAGGTCGTTCGGTCCAGGATGGTCTTGAGCTCCTCCTTGTTCGAGTAGGGCACGACCAGCTTGTAGAAGAAGCGGTCGAGCTGGGCCTCCGGCAGAGGGTAGGTGCCTTCCTGCTCGATGGGGTTCTGGGTGGCCATGACGAAGAACGGCTCGGTCAGGCCGTAGCGGGTGCCGCCGACGGTGACCGTGTGTTCCTGCATGGCCTCCAGCATGGCCGACTGGGTTTTGGGCGTGGCCCGGTTGATTTCATCGGCGAGGATGATCTGGGCGAACAGCGGGCCCTTCTGGAATCGGAAGTCGCGCTGTCCGCTGGCGGGGTCTTCGCTGATGATGTTCGTGCCGATGATGTCGGCCGGCATCAGGTCGGGCGTGAACTGGATGCGGGAGAACTCCAGTTTCACGGCCTGGGCCAGGCATCGCACGAGATAGGTTTTGCCCAGTCCGGGCACTCCTTCCAACAGGGCGTGCCCGCCCACGAACAGGCAGGTCAGCACGCCCTCCACGACCTCATCGTGGCCGACGATTGCCTTGCCGATCTCCTGCCGCAGCCGCTGGAACTTGCTCTGAAACTCCTTGACCGCCTTTTCGACGGTGGGGTCCACGGTCTGTGCCATTGTGGGGCTCCTGTATCAGCAGTCGCGCCGCCTCACGCGGCGTCAGTCCTTGCGATTCTCATCCGATTCGCCGTCCAGGTCGCGCCGGGCTCGTCGCTTGGCTCGCAGCAGGCGCGAGGTGAGATCGGAAGAGCACACGTCTGAACTCCAGTCACCGCTCATTATC
>CAZBFW010000822.1:0-2253 GCA_964491135.1 uncultured Phycisphaeraceae bacterium
CGATCACCACGACTTCGTCGGACCACCTTCCCCCGCCGGCGCCGCGCAACAACGGCTGGACGGCCGACTGGAACCGCCGATCGACGTGTCGAATGATCCTGCCCGTGGTCAGAAGATACTCCGCGACGCCCCAGGCCAACAGAGCGACCAGGATGCACGCGCCCAGCGGATGTCGGCCCGCGAGTCTGGAGGCTTTTCTATACACGACGTAGGTCGGCCGGTCACGCTTGGTCAGGATCGGCCTGCCGTCCAGGTATCGGTCCAGATCATCGGCCAGTTCACACGCCGTCGGATACCGCCGGGCGGGGTCCCGGTCCATACAACGGAGAATGATCGTCTCCAGATCCCGGTCGATGTCCGGTCGGACCGCGCGGGGACGACAGGGTTCCGTCTCCCGGACCGAATGCAGCAGCGTGCTGAAATCGACTGATGAATCATGTGGTTGCCGGCCTGTGAGCGATTCGTACAGCATGACCCCCAACGCATACACATCGGCCGGCGCATCGATATGGGCCGAGTCGCTGAATTGCTCGGGGGCCGCGTACGCCAGGGTCCCCATGAATTCGCCGGTGACGGTCACGGGGCTTCCATCCGTCAGGAACGCCCGGCCGCCGCCTCGGGCCAAGCCGAAGTCGAGCACGTGCGGTTCGCCGTCGCCGTCTACAAGAACGTTGCGCGGCTTGAGATCGCGGTGAACAATGCCGTTGCGGTGGGCGTATGCCACCGCCGCGGAGATCTTGCGAAACAACTCCACCGTCTGCGTGATGTCAGGCCGGGTGTCGGCCAGGTACCGGTCCAGAGGCTGCCCCCGGACGAACTCCATGGCGAAGTAGCGGTGACCGCCGGACTCACCACTTTCGTAAAGCGTGACGATGTTGGGATGCCGCAGGTTGGCAACGACGTCCACTTCCCGCTCAAAACGCACGCGATCGCGGTCGGACGCATACCGGCCAAACCGAAGTGTCTTCAGGGCCACGATGCGGTGGGTGGCCTTCTGAACCGCCTCGTATACATCACCCTGCCCGCCGCGGCCCAGTTCGCGAACCAGATCATACCCCTCGATTACCGGCGGACCGATGCCGCTGGGTTCCTCACCCGCTGGAGGGGACAGGCCGCCCGATGTGCGAGTGGGCGCCGTGGCACCGTCGGACCATCCGACACCGTCGCACGTACGTGCGGTGAATTCCATGCCATTTGGATGATTGTCTTCACAACTCATAGGATTCCGGATATGGCCGAACGCGCAGCGGAGATTCCAACTCGCGACGCGCAGTCCCTCGTGCTGTGACAGGAGTTTCGCATTCAGCGGCCCGTCCGCGCCGGAATTGTAGCATCAGCACGGAGTGACGCAACAAAATCCCGGCAAGACACCGTTTCGCGTGGACCGCAACCCTCGGATGCAGCACGACTGTACCTGCCCTCCGCGCCGTTGCCGGGGGTCGGCGTGCATGATGTCTCGTGCGACCACACACGCGAGTTGGTGATTGCGATCGTCACGCCGGCCGGCATGAGGCAGACCGTCACGCACTTCCGCGGCAACGCCGCCCGGTTGCCGTCGCTGCCGGCATCCGTAATATGTGCAGCCAACACAAGCATGTGGGCGCTATCGATGATTGTCGGTTCCATTCCTTGTCGTCGATCTGAACGCTGCGGGAAGCGGGGCATGTGCCTTGTCTTGTGCCTGTGCATGGCACCATGGAGTGAAGGAAGCAACCCGGCAATCGCCGGCGGGCCGGAATTCGTCGGGTCCCACGCGGCGCGGGATAACATCGCGCCGGAATTCGTCAATCCCGTCTACGAGGGGGCTGACCCGTGGATCGTGCAGCACGACGGGTATTACTACCTGTGCCGATCCGAGGCTGACGAAGCGGTGTCGGTGTGGAAGTCCGATACGCTGACGGACCCCGGCGCAAAACGAGTGGTCTGGACTGCACCCCGGCGGGGATGGAACTCCCGGCAGATTTGGGCCCCGGAACTGCACCGTCTCCGGGGACGCTGGTACATCTACTACGCCGCCAGCGACGGCCGGAACGAGAACCATCGCATGGGCGTGTTGGAGGCGGCCACCGACGACCCGCAGGGCCCGTACGTGGACAAGGGCGTCCTCTATACCGGCGACGACGCGACGGGCAAGACCAACAAGCGCTGGGCGATCGACGCCACACCCCTGGAAGTCGGCGGTCAATTGTACCTGGTGTGGTCCGGCTGGCCGGCAACGGAGGACGTGCAGTACCTCTACATCGCCCCGATGGA